>NZ_JDST02000039.1:0-32138 GCF_000584975.1 Candidatus Accumulibacter cognatus
GAGGGGGATGTGAACGTTTACCGGTGGCCAGTTCGTCAGGTTGGCAATCGTCCGCGTGCAGACTTTGCCGCCCTCACGATAGGACTCGCGGAGCAGGATGGCGGGCCTGGATTTTCGGTTGGGGACGCGGGCGATATACATGCTGAAAATAAAAGCACATAACGGTATGTCTGTAAATTGCTATTTTTACATTTACATGCCTACACTTTCAGGAATTTATTGGCTTTTCGCGAATAATCAACGACTTACATCGGGGAGGCCAGGAAGGTCCGTCGGATAGATGACAATGGCTCGGGTCCGCCGCTCCGACGCGGCCAGCCTCGCCTTCAAACAAGCGTCGACGATGGGAATGAAATACGCAAGCGACTTGCCGGAGCCAGTGCCGGTGGTCATCACATAGCTCTCACCCGCTGCGGCGAAGCGGATGGCCTCTTGCTGGTGGGTGTACAGGGGCAGCGGAACCCCGACGGATGACTCGTTCTTGCCCAGGCGGAAAATCTCCGCGCACGTAGGGTGTAACTGCCCAGCTTGCACGAGCTGTTGAACGGTTCCTCCGGGTTTGAAATTCGGGTTAACCTGGATGAGCGGCTCGGGCCAGTACTTCTGCGAGTCGTATGCCTTGGTGACGTACGACTGTATGTCCTCGGCCTTGATGCGCGTAAAGCTGCGGGTGAACTCCGAGTACTCGTTGACGATGTGCTGGCGGAAATCGAAGACGTTCAAATCTAGCCTCCCTGCTTCTTGTCACGCCGTAGGCGCATTGGAGCATGACCTCGTGCGACCATCCTCTGTACTTGGGTTCACTCCATGCGGGCATTGAGCAGGTGAGACGTAGCGGGCCGCCCCGCAATCTCACATCAGCACGATGTCGTATTGCTCCTGCGAGTAGCTGGGCTCCGCCTGAAGTGAAATTGGTTTGCCGATGAAGTCGGAGAGCATGGCCAGACCCTGCGACTCTTCGTCGAGAAAGCGGTCGATCACCGCCTGGTTGCCGAGCACGCGATATTCGCGCGCGTTGAATTGGCGGGCTTCACGCAGCAGTTCGCGCAGGATTTCGTAACACACGGTGCGCGCCGTCTTGACCTCGCCACGCCCGCCACAGGTCGGGCATTCCTCACACAACACATGTGCAAGCGACTCGCGCGTCCGCTTGCGGGTCATCTCGACCAGTCCAAGTGCGGTGAAGCCATTGACCGTCAGACGCGTATGGTCACGCGCCAGGGCCTTGTTGAACTCGCTGAGGACCGCCGTGCGGTGCTCTTCGTTTTCCATGTCGATGAAGTCGATGATGATGATGCCGCCCAGGTTGCGCAGGCGCAGTTGGCGCGCGATCGTCTGTGCGGCTTCGAGATTGGTCTTGAAAATGGTGTCGTCGAAGTTGCGTACGCCGACGAAGCCACCGGTATTGACGTCGATGGTGGTCATCGCCTCGGTTTGATCGATGATCAGGTACCCCCCGGATTTCAGATCGACGCGGCGGGCGAGGGCCTTCTGCAGTTCGTCTTCCACGCCATGCAGGTCGAAAAGCGGCCGTTCGCCGACATAGTGTTCCAGCAAGGGTGCGACCGTCGGCGTGTACTCGGCGGCAAAATTGGTGAGCCTCTGGAAGTTTTCGCGCGAGTCGATGACGATACGTGCCGTCTCGGGGTTGACGAAATCGCGCAGTACCCGCTGTGCCAGCGACAACTCCTGGTAGAGCAGGGAAGGGGGGGCGGCGGTGGTCGATTGCGTCAGGATGTCGCGCCAGAGTTTGCGCAAGTACTCGATGTCCTTGGCGAGCTCGGCCTCGCTCGCGCTCTCGGCCATGGTGCGGACGATGAAGCCACCGACCTCGTCGCCGGGTACCAGGCGACCCAGTTTCTCGCGCAGCGCTTCACGTTCGGACTCTCGCTCGATGCGCTGTGAGATCCCGATGTGCTTGTCCTGCGGCAGGTAGACCAGCATCCGTCCGGCGATCGACACCTGCGTAGACAGGCGTGCGCCCTTGCTGCCCATCGGGTCCTTGATCACCTGCACCAGAATGCTTTGTCCTTCGAACAACAGGCGCTCGATCGGTCGCAGCGGTTCGTCGCTCGGACGCGGCTCGCGAATGTCGGCAACATGCAGAAACGCGGTACGGCCGAGGCCGATGTCGATGAACGCCGATTGCATACCCGGCAGGATGCGAACAATGCGTCCCACGTAGATATTGCCAACGAAGCCACGACTGGCGCTGCGTTCGATGTGCAGTTCCTGCACGACGCCCTGATGCATGACGGCGACGCGCGTTTCCTGCGGGGTAAAGTTGATCAGGATCTCTTCGGACATGGCGGGGCAATCTGGAGAATGGGAGTGGAAATGGGAGTAACATGGCGGTTTGCCACATTCTACCCGTGCCGAAGCTCTCCCGGATGCCCGCAGTCCTGACCGCCCCCGAATTGCTCGCACCCGCGGGGTCGCTGGCGATGCTGCGCGCCGCCCTGGCTTTCGGTGCCGACGCGGTCTATGCCGGCCAGCCGCGCTACAGCCTGCGGGTGCGCAACAACGACTTCGGAGACCTCGCCACACTCGGCACCGCCATCGGCGAGGCACACGCCGCCGGCAGCAAACTCTATGTGGTCAGCAACGTCCTGCCGCACAATCGCAAGGTCCACAGCTACCTGTCCGACATGGCGCCTGTCGTCGCACTTCGGCCTGACGCCCTGATCATGGCCGACCCCGGTCTGATCGACCTGGTGTGCGAGACATGGCCGCAGATGCCGGTACATCTCTCGGTACAGGCCAATACCGTCAACTTTGCGGCGGTGCGTTTCTGGCAGAAGCTCGGCATCAGGCGGGTCATCCTTTCACGCGAACTGTCGCTCGACGAAGTCGCCGAGATTCGTCAGCAATGTCCCGACATCGAACTCGAAGTCTTCGTCCACGGTGCGCTCTGCGTCGCCTATTCAGGGCGCTGCCTGCTTTCCGGATACTTCAACCATCGTGACCCCAATCAGGGCACCTGTACCAACTCGTGTCGCTGGGATTATCGGCTCCAGGCAGGTGAAGTGGATGCGGCTGGCGATGTCCATGCCGCCAGTTCTCCCCAGCCACCCAATTCACCCGATGCACGATCAGGGGATCGCGTCTGGCTGCTCGAGGAGAAGGCGCGGCGTGGCGAACTGATGCCGGTCGACGAGGATGAGCACGGTACCTATATCATGAACTCGAAGGATCTGCGGGCCGTCGAGCATGTCCAGCGCCTGACCGAGATCGGTGTCGACTCGCTGAAGATCGAGGGGCGTACCAAGTCGCCCTACTATGTGGCGCGCACCGCGCAGGTCTATCGTCGTGCCATCGATGATGCCGTCGCCGGGCGACCGTTCGACCCCGGACTGCTCGGCGAACTTGAAGGGCTGGCCAATCGCGGCTACACCGACGGTTTTTATCAGCGCCACCACGAACATGAGAGACAGAATTACCTGCGCGGTCATTCCGAATCGGGACGCAGTCTCTATGTCGGCGACGTACTGGCGTGGGACGCAGCGCGCCAGTTGGCGCTGATCGAGGTCAAGAATCGCTTTGCGGTGGGCGACCGCCTCGAGATCATCCATCCCACGGGCAACCGCCAGCTGGCTCTGGAGCGGATGCAGCATATCGATGGCGCCGAAATTCGCGTTGCCCCCGGCAATGGCCATCGTGTTTGGATTCCACTGCCGGCCGAATTGCCCGGAGCGTTGCTGGCACGCTTCGTCTGAATCAGCCATGATGCCCGGCCCCCCCCACCTCTTTGTCGACATCTCGGCACACGGCTTCGGCCACCTGGCGCAAGCGGCGCCGGTGCTCAACCGCCTGGCGCGGCAATTGCCGGAGCTGCGCATCACCCTTCGCAGTGCGCTGCCCACCTCTCGGCTGCAGACCCGCCTTGTCACTCCTTTCAGGCATCTGGCGGAAAGCAGTGATTTCGGCTATGTGATGTACGACGCGATGCGCGTCGACCTCGAGGCAACGGCTCGTGCCTACCGTACCCAACATGCCGACTGGGAAGCTCGTGTGGACCGTGAAGCGCGCCTGCTCGACGAACTGCAAGCCCGACTGGTGTTCAGCGATGTCGCCTACCTGCCGCTGGCTGGCGCCGAACGCGCCGGCATCCCCGCGCTGGCAATGTGTTCCCTCAACTGGGCCGGACTGTTTGCTCATTTCTTTGCCAATGAGCCCTGGGCAGCGCCGATTCTTGAGCAGATGATGGCCGCGTACCACGGCGCCGAATGCTTCCTGCGGCTGACTCCCGGCATGGCCATGACCGAATTGTCACGGGTATGCCCCATTGGTCCGGTCGCCGATCTCGGCAAGGACTGCCGCCAGGCCGTGCGGGCGCAACTACGCTGTGCCAGTGACGAGCGACTGGTCCTGATCGCTTTCGGCGGTGTTAGTCAACAACTACCGATCGCCAACTGGCCGCGCATCGCCGGCGTGCGCTGGCTGATTCCGCAAGACTGGCAGGTGACACACCCGAACGCCAGCAACTTCGAGCCGCTCGACCGACCAATGACCGACCTCCTGTGCGCGGTCGACGCGGTGGTCGCCAAACCTGGTTACGGCACATTCACCGAAGCTGCCTGCAACGGCACACCGATCCTTTATGTGCGCAGGCACGACTGGCCCGAACAGGATTGCCTGATCGACTGGCTGCACAGGCATGCCCGGTGCCGGGAAATCAGTGCGGCGGACCTGCTGGCCGGCCATCTCCGGGAGGCGCTGGCGTGTTTGTGGCAGCAAGCTGCTCCAGCGCTGCCCTGGCCTTCAGGTGCTGAAGAAGCGGCTGCCGCGCTGCTGCCGTGGCTGACGGACTAACGGTAACAGATTCCCGAGCAAGATCTCCGCTCCTGCTCCCCGTTAGGATATCGTGCAGAACATGCTGCGGGAGTGAAAAATTAACAGCCGCCAACGGTCATGACTTGGCAAGACACCCCTGGTCATGAAAGCCATGACCGTTTCCTTCTTCACCAATCTCTCTCCAACAAGCGGGGAGGGGCGATTCGTGAGTCGCTGACGCGACTTTCACATTAACTTTACTTGCAAAGGCCGGAAAAGCGGTCCTGTGGACTACAGGTGCCGGGGCCGGGTTTGGCGGCGGAGCCGGATGAGCAGCTGGCCAGGCGCTCCTTGACTTTGTCGGAGTACTGCCAGCCTGCGGCCAGAGGCGGCAGCGCGGAGCCCGGTTGCCAGGTCAGTGACCGCCATTTGGCGTGCCCGCGGTCCCGTAAAACCGCGAATTTCTCGCAGAACTGGCCAGCGAAATCCTTGATGAACTGATTCCTCTGAGGGTCTGCAAAATTGGCCGTGATCAGATAGGAATCGACGGCCAGCGAGGGTGAATCGTTGCCAGCAATGTTCAGCTGGGGGTAGCTGGATTTCCTGATATCAGCTTTCCGGTATTCCTGCAGGATTTTGTCCGAATTGGCCTGTGTCGGGTCGAATTTCAGCAGCTTGAGGTTGGCCGGGACATTTTTCTCAAGCAGGCCGAGCGGTTGCCCTCCCACCAGCACCATCACGTCAATCTTCGGATAGGCCTGGTAATAAGCCGGATCGCTCAATGCCATCAAGGCCGAGCGGCGTCGTTTGGTACCTTCGTCATCGCCCGTGGCGGTGGCGTTGATGAAGGGTTGCACGACATTGGGCCGCTCCTGGAACAGTTTGCTGTACACATTCAAGGCGGTGAGGTAGGTACCACTTTTCTCCATGTCCATCCAGATGGGTTTTCCCCTGATCTGATGAATGAATTCGATAGGCTCGTCCTTGCGAACCAGGAAATGGATTTCTTCCTGATACAAGGGCATGAACACCCGCAAGTTGGCCAGCAGTTGTGCGTATTCACGGCGCGTTGCCTGCGGGACATCGCTTGCGTCACGCATCCGCACGAAGGCGGAGTATACATCCGACTGGACGATCGCCAGGGTGACGCCTCGGGTCTGGCTCATGTCTTCCACATTGGCCCAGGAACCTTTGGAGTCCTTCACTTCCAGGGCTGGATTGACAAAATCCCGCAAGTTGGTGCCGATGGCGTAATAGGTGCCTGTCTTGCCACCGGTGACGATGCTTTCGGCCGGGGCGGTCATCGACAGCACGGCCGCCGAAATTCCGACGAGCAGGGACTTGATGCCAGCGAGCCGTGAGTCAAGTGATTTTTTCATGGCGGATGCCGGGAAATAAAAAAACAGGGTCAGGGGGTCGTGCGGCACAGACCGGCGCGCTCGTCGGCGGGAGAGCAATGGCCATGGGCCGGCCGGGTGGGTGCTTCGGTCTGGGGTGGCGGAGCTGCTGGTGCGGGTGGCGCTGGTGCGATCACCGCCGGCGTCTCGGGTGCCGGCATGACTGGCGGAGGAGTGGGCGCGGCGGTGTCGGCCAGCAAGAACCATGCAGCGCCCCCTGCGACCAGCAGCGCGGCCAGCAACAGTCCCAACACGAGCAGCGTCTTTGAGCCGCCGCCCTGGGGACCGGCGTCGATGAGCAGAAGGGGCTTGCCGCATTCATTGCAGACGAAGTCCCGACCGCCCGGAACTTCGACGGTTGCGCGGGCGTCGGCCGTGGCGCAATTGCCAAAGTTCGAGCATTTGCCGGATTTGGATTTCATGCTGGCCATCGGGGGAGTTCCTCCTGGTTTTTCTGAGAAGTCGAAGAAGCCGGCGAATGGATTGTCGGCTTCAACCAAGGCGCATCAGGCGACTTCGCGCTTGAGTATGGCCAGTGCACGCCGGCCGGCCTCCAGAAAGCGGCGGTAGGTTTCATCCTGGATATTGCCGCCGCGTGCGGCCTTGATGGCTTCGACCTCGGCCAGGATGGCCCGCTGCACCTCGCTGCGGCGGTCCTGGTGCAGGTAGCTGGCACTGGTCAGCGTTGCGTCGCAGACCGACCGGATGGCGTGCAGATTCTCCAGGTTGATGCTGTCGGCGCTGGCCATGAAGCTCTTGCCCAGGAGGACCGGGTCATTGTCTAAGCCGTCGGCATCCTTGGTGAGCAGCAGCACTTCCTCCGCACCCGTAGCCGGATTCCTGCTTTCATGGATGAATCCCAAAGCCTTGGCCAGCAGCACGTAGGGCAGGGCCTGCTGCTTGACTTCGGCGCTGGAGGCCACGAACAGCCGCGGCCAGGCATTGCCGTCGCCCTCGGTGTGCAGTTCGAGCCGCGCGCGCGCGCCACCGGTCTCGATGCGGCGGCGGTATTTTTCTTCCAGGAATTTGAGCGGCTTGAGGTAGCGCAGCGGGAACAGGTTGGTGATCGAGACCAGTGTGATTTCGTTACGTCGGCCATCCGAGTCAATGATCTCCACATCGCCGGTTTTGGCTTCGCGCAGGGCATTCTTCAGTCCCAGGGCGAACTCGGTCTGTTCAGGCGCCCTCGGCAGGATCACGGTGAATTTGCTGACCGCCGTGGGTACCCCCACGGGAATGCCGGGCGCTGCCCGGTGGATTTCCAGCGGCTCGAGGGTGATGAAGTTGCCTGCCCGGCTGACCAGCTCACTCACGTAGCTTTTCAACTCCTGCGGATCGGCGCCGTAGCGGTCGCGCAACTTGTCGATGATCGACACGCCGAGCAGCCGTTCCTTGGGGTTCTGTACCAGGTTCTGGTGGGCGATACGCGCGTTGTCCTCGCACACCGTTTCCAGCACATCGAGAAAGGTCGATTCCGTCACCCGCTGGTTGAACAGGGCAAAACTCGAATCCTGCCCAATCTTTTCGACCAGGGCGGCCCGTACCCGGCTGGTCTGCGTTTTCTGTTCGGCTTCGTCCACCACCAGCCGGCGGCTGATCTGCTTGACCTGGACGGGGTCATAAAAGCGGATCAGGTGCTGACGCAAGTCGCCTGCACCGGCATCGGAGAGGCGCGCCTGGAGATTGACATCGAACTTCTTCAAAGCCTGCTGCAAGGTGTTGGCCGCCCGGTCCACTTCGCCTTTGAGATCGGTGATTTCGGCGATCACCTCGATCAGCAGCGCTTTGGCAAAGCCCCAGCCTTCGGCGCGGGTACGGTACACATACATCTCCTGCAAATGTACACCATGGGCGTCCAGCAGGCTGTCCGGCGTTCCCAGCAGGTGCTTGGAGAACAGGCTCATGCTGGACCATTTGTGTGCATTGCCCAGGACGCGCGATTGCGCTTCTTCCTCTGCGTGGCGCGCACGCGCAATGTGTTCGTCGCAGGCCTTCAGACGTTCGTCCAGTTTTTCGCTCAGCGCGATCAGCAGGCGGGAGACATCCCAGGCGGACTTGGCGCCGACCTTCCATTCATTGACCAGTTCCTGCTCGATCCGCACCCGGATCTCGCGCGCCATGTCCTTGCGCGCTTTCAGCTTGGTGCGATAGAAACCGGGGACGCCCAGTGAGCGGTAATCATCCTGGTAACGCTTTTCACACAACTTGGTGAGTTCGTCCAGCCAGGTGGCGCGCTCGCGCTCGCGCACCAGCGACTTGAAGTTGGGGATGACGGCTTCCCACTCGCCAGTGAACGACTTCCAGCGCTTGTTCGCGGCATCTTCCGGCAGGATGCCCAGCGCCAGCGTCAGATGGTCGTCGGACAGCAGCCAGCGGAGCTGCGTCTCTTTTTGCTGCACAAACTCGTGAAAATCCTGCTTGCGCGGCTCCTCGATGAAGCCGGACGCCTCCTGCCAGTGATTGAAGCGCAACTGCAGCGCCGCCTGTCGGGCAAAGCTGTAGGTCAGGTACTCGCTGATCTCTTCTTCCGGAATGGACAGCCGCTTGATGCCGAATGTCAGGAAACGCTTGGAGCGCTCTGGAATGCGCCCCCGCGCTGCGGTTTCCGGCGAGCCGTCGCCGTTTTCCGCATTCTCCATGCGGTCGAGCGAGGCCCAGTTGATGTTCCTTGCGGTCACGATCTTTTGATACAGGAAGTCAGCGACGATGCCGGGCACGTCCCGGTCCACATCCACCGTCAGGCCGTTCTCGTTCTCGTTGCCAAACACGAAGCAGCCATTGAACGGGTCGCTCAGCGTGAGCCGTTCCTTCACGCCGGTCACGTCGTAGGGCTGATAAACACCCACCGACATGGCATTGAGTTCGGTCAGGGCGGCAAATCCGTTGGCGTGGTAGTTGCCGGTATCCCAGTTGGGGTTCGGGTAGGCATCGGGCAGCAGCGCGTAGATCAAGACCCGGAAACGCTTGGAATCGGGATACAGATCCCGCAGTTGTGCCACCGCGTCGATCACGCTGCCGCTGCCGGTGCCACCGGCCAGGCCGAGCACGACATGGAAGGTGACTTCTGTCTGGCCGTTCTGCTGCAGCAGCTTGACCTGCGATTGTACCTGTTCGCGATATTTGTCGGCCTTGCAGGCAAACAGGAAGCGGCCCAGCCGGCGCTTCTGGCCACCGAGCGTGGCGCCGACAATGCTGTTGAGAATGTCGCGCCACTCCTGCGGGCTGCCCAGCCAGTGCTTGAGTCCTGGATAGCTGTCGAGATTGTCGAGCCGCGAGCTGAGGTTGGCATCGGTAATCAGCAACTGGCTGGCCTTGGGCAACTGGACCGAGGTGCCCAGCGTCTTCCAGCCGGGGTCGTCGATCGACATCATTTCGCTGGACGAGTCGACGTACAGGTAGCCGATGCCGATGTCGGCCAGTTTGCCGCCACGCAACTCCTGGTACAGGCTCTTTCGCAGGGTCCGGATGATTTTCCCTCCGGTACCGCCCAGCCCGATGACGAGGTGATTCATTCCGAAAGTTCCTCGTTGCAATGAGTCGAAATTAAAATGATCATTGATGCGCCACACTCTGCCGCAGGCGGTATCGGCGGAGCCGTGGGATCTGCGCAGTGCTAGTCAGATGGCCGCTTGCCGCAGTCTCCTGCTGCCCGGATGAGTATATGTCCACCCAACAACTGCGGTCAATCGCGGGAAGGCGTGATCGCCACTGTCGACGACGGTGAAACCCGTCGCTCGCTCGATTGGAGCTTGCCGATGAACGAGAAACAAGAATTGAAAAGAACTGAAGGCAGGCATTACGACGCGCCACTCCACCAGCAATGAGTGGGGGGAGAAGCTCTGAAGCGGTGCATGGATCAGGCTTGTCGGCGAACGTGGCGCGCGCAAATACTCGACGCCTGCCTGGCAGTGCTCAAGTGGAGTCCGGCACGCAAGCGCGTCGAGTGGCAGCGTCTGTTCGTCGAGGAAGCGGCATAGCTGATGGCAAAAGGTGGGTTCAGATAACAAATATCAACCTTGTCGGGGTAAGGCACATCCCGTCGACTCATTGCCGCATGGCGTGACGGATCGCATCGTCCACATTGTCCAGGAAGATGAATTCGATGCGCTCCTTCGCCTCCGGCGGGACTTCCTCAAGGTCCCTGCGGTTTCTTGCCGGCAACAGCACCCGCTGAATTCCGGCGCGCATGGCGGCAAGTACCTTGTCCTTGATTCCCCCCACCGGCAGAACGAGTCCGCGCAGGCTGATCTCGCCCGTCATCGCGCTATCGTTACGCACCGGGTGGTTGACGAACAGCGAGGCCAGCGCGATGAACATCGCCACACCCGCGCTCGGACCGTCCTTGGGGATTGCCCCAGCCGGCACATGCACATGTACGTTGCTTCTCTCGAGGCTGCCGGCGTCGATGCCGAGGTCCGTGGCGCGCGTTTTCACCAGGGTCAGCGCTGCCTGCGCGGATTCCTTCATCACCTCGCCAAGTTGTCCGGTCAGGATCAATTTGCCGTCACCTGCCGTGCGGCTGGCTTCGATGAACAGAATGTCGCCACCGACCGGCGTCCACGCCAGTCCGGTGGCCACTCCGGCAAGACCGGTGCGCAAGGCAACTTCGTTATCGTACTTGATGGGTCCGAGTATGCCGGCGAGATCATCCTCATCGACCTGCATGGACGACATCCTGCCCTCGGCAATGTTCACCGCCGCGCGTCGGCAGACTGCGCCAATTTCCCGCTCCAGCGAGCGTACGCCGGCTTCGCGCGTGTAATTACGGATGATCGCCACGAGTGCCTGCTCCGAGAACTCGATCTGACCTTCCTTCAGTCCATTCTGGGCAATCTGACGCCCGACCAGATAACGCTGGGCAATCTCCCGTTTTTCCTCCTGCGTGTAGCCGGGCAACTGGATGATCTCCATGCGGTCGCGCAGTGGCCCCGGAATATTGTCCAGCACATTCGCGGTGGTGATGAACAGCATCCGGGACAGGTCGAACGGCAAGGCCAGATAGTTGTCGCGGAAGGTATTGTTCTGCTCAGGATCGAGCACTTCGAGCAGTGCGGCCGAGGGGTCCCCCTGAATGCCGGCACCGAGCTTATCAATCTCGTCGAGCATCATCACACAGCCCCGTGATCCGGCCTTGCGGATTGCCTGAATGATGTTGCCGGGCAGGGCGCCAATATAGGTACGCCGGTGGCCGCGGATTTCGGCTTCATCGTGGACGCCGCCGAGCGATGCGCGCACGAACTTGCGCCCCAGTGCCCTGGCGATCGACTGGCCGAGCGAGGTCTTGCCGACTCCGGGCGGACCGACAAAGCACAGAATGGGCCCATGTCCGCCCGGGTTGAGCTTGCGCACCGCGAGAAATTCGATGATCCTTTTCTTGACCTGGTCGAGGCCGAAGTGGTCGGCATCGAGAATCTGGCGGGCTTCGGCAATCTCGATCCGGTCGGGCTCGGGCGCCCGCCATGGCAACTCGACCAGCCAGTCGAGATAGGCGCGCACCATCGAGTATTCTGCAGAAGCGTCCGACATGCGCGCCAGGCGCTGCAGCTCCTTGTTCGCCTGGTTCGCCACCTCCTCGGGCATCTGGGCTTCGGCGATATTCTTGCGCAGCGCCTCGATCTCGACGCTGTTGCCGGTATCCCCCTCGCCGAGTTCCTTCTGGATCGATTTCAACTGCTCGCGCAGCAGGAATTCGCGCTGACGCTGATCGATGTTCGCCTTGGTACGCTCGTCGAGTTCGCGTGAAAGTCGCAACACCTCGAGGCGTGCGAGCAGGCAATCGAGAACGATGTCGAGCCGTCGCTGCAGGTCAATGCTTTCCAGGACCCGCTGCCGATCGGTAATTTTCAGTTCTGTAACACTCGCCACCAGGTCGGCCAGAGCCCCCGCCTGGGTAATGCTCTTGACCGCACCGACCAGTTCCTGTGAGACCTGCGGCATAAACTGCAGGACTTCGAGCGCATGCTCCCTGAGCTGAATCATGCGCGCCTCGATCTGGCTGTCTGTCGTTTCGGGTTCATCGATCCGCCCGATACGCGCCACCGGGAAAGGATAACCCGGCAGGTACTCGACGATGCGGAATCGCTGCAGCCCCTGGCAGACGATGACATGCGTGTTATCCGGCAGGGTCACGTAACGCAGGATGTTGGCCACCGTACCGACCAGGCAAAGATCATCCGGCCCCGGCACTTCGATCTCGGCATCCCGTTGCAGGAGAACACCGACCGGGCGCTCGGTCTTGACTGCCTGCTGCGCTGCCAGCTTCGACTGTTCGCGGCTGATGGTGAGCGGCAGGATCATGCCGGGAAAGAGCAGTACGTTGCGAACCGGAACGATGACCATCGCGTCGTCGGGGATCAGCAGAATGCCGGAGCCAGCCGCGATCGTGTTGCGACTCGCGTCTGTCCGGTCAGATCGCATGGTCGTCTCGCAGGTGGCGCAGCACCAGCACCAGGCAGCCATCCTCCAGGAACTGCTCATGCAGTCGGTAGTTTCCTGGCGGCAGCGCTATCCAGCGCTCAAATGGCCCGTAGGGGATCTCCAGACGGTGGATCGTTGCCCGACGCAAGGCCTGGGGTATCGGTCGCCGGCCCCGGACGACCAGGCCAGCTTCATCGAGAACGACTTCAATCTGCCGGGAATCGACGCCCGGCAAGGCCACCAGCAGTCTCAACTCGTCGCTGTTTTCGTACAGATCGACCGACGGTTCCCAGCAGGGCACCGACTGCAGGTTCTCGCAGGCAAGTACCCGGTGCTGCCATCGCTCGCCGCCCTGCAGCAGATCGAGCGCCTCCGCCCACATCCATAACCTTCGATCATCGGCTCTCATTGGTGACATCCTTGAACAAATGAAATCCGGATTGACGTAGACGCAGCCGTCCATCTTCGTGCATCCGCCGTTGTCGGGTGATCGAGGCTTTTCCAGAATCGATCCATGGGGTGCCGCTCGTTTCAGCCAGCCGGCCCTGATTCTAACCCAGAAACGGCGTTTGGACGGGCAATGCATTCGGTTGGATGTCGATGACGCATCCGGTCCTTGACGCCCTGATAGAATGCCTCACCGCAAGAATCAACACGCCGAACACACGCACATCAACGATGAAAATTCTCCTGATCCATCAGAACTTTCCGGGTCAATACAAACACATTGCAGCGGCGCTGGTGGCCAGAGGCGATGAAGTGACGGCGCTGTGCATCGAGGATAACCCGGTTCTTGCCGGTGTTCGTGTCGTCCGTTACGGGCCAAAGCGAGGCAATACACCCAAAATCCACCCCTGGGTGCAAGAAACGGAGACCAAGGTGATTCGCGGCGAAGCCTGCTTCCGGGCGGCGAGACAGCTGCAAGTGCAGGGCTATCGCCCGGACATCATCTGCGCCCACCCAGGATGGGGTGAAGCGCTGTTCGTCAAGGAAGTCTGGCCGCAGATCCCTTTGTTGAACTACTTCGAGTTCTACTATCATGCTCATGGCGCCGATGTCGGCTTCGACCCGGAGTTTCCTGAAAATCCAGACGAGGCGCCACGCTTGCTGGCGAAGAACTTCGCCAACCTGATGAACCTTGAACAATGCGATGCCGGAGTTTCACCGACCGCATGGCAGAAATCCACCCACCCCGTAAGCTTCCAGCACAAGATCCGCGTCATCCATGAGGGGGTGAATACGGCAGCGATCACCCCGAAAACCGACACCCAAATCACGCTGCGGGAAAAGGCTCGTGTCCTGCGCGCCGGTGATGAAATTGTCACCTTCGTCAATCGCAACCTCGAACCCTACCGAGGCTATCACAGCTTCATCCGCGCCCTTCCTGAAATCCAACGCCGGCGTCCGAAGGCCCATATCTTGATTGTCGGCGGTGACGGGGTCAGTTACGGTAGCCGGCCCGCCCAGGGCACGACCTATCGCGAGCAGTTTCTCAACGAAGTCAGGAGCGATATCGACTTCCAGCGTCTCGATTTCGTCGGCACGATTCCTTACACGGCGTTCATCGGCCTGCTGCAAATCTCGGCGGTTCACGTCTATCTGACCTATCCCTTCGTTCTCTCCTGGTCGATGCTCGAAGCCATGAGCGCCGGCTGCCTAGTCGTGGGATCCAGAACCGCGCCGGTGGAAGAAGTGATCCGCCATGGGGACAATGGACTTCTGGTCGATTTCTTCTCGCCGCAACAAATTGCCGAGCAGGTGGTTCAGACGCTTGAACTCCCTGGTGATTTTGCTTTACTCAGGCAACGCGCCCGGCAGACGATCATCGACCGCTATGACCTCAAACGGATTTGCCTGCCGCAGCATCTGGCCTACATCGACGAACTGGCCGGACAAGTCACAATCTGACGGCGGAGCCGAGGGCTGTCATGAGGTGAGCCGCTCAAAAGCCATGACCGGAAAGTCGCTCCGTAATGTTCGCTCGCGGCCTACTGACGGGCACATTGAATGATTTCCCCGCCAACTCGGCTAGAATACGAAGGCGCAAGGCCTGTCCATCGAACTTTGAAGGCAATAGTGATTCTGCAGGCCCGATCACCCACCCATTCATTCTCCTCATGCCATGACCCACCATCCCTATGATTTGCTGCCGCTTACCGATGACGGGGCAGGCCTGATTCTGACTCCTTGCCCAGGAACCAAAGGAGTGGAACTGGCCACTGCACTCGAACAATTGAAAACGGCGGGTGCCGACGCAGTGATCACGCTGATGCCGGATGCCGAAATGGCCAGCAATGCCGTGACGAACATCGCTGATCTCTGTCCGGAACTCGGTTTGCAATGGTTTCACTTGCCAATCGAAGACGATCATGCGCCGGAGGAAGAATTTGCTGTTGCCTGGTCGGCGCAACGACGGGCCGTGCATCAACTGCTCGACGCCGGCAAGAAAATAGCGATCCATTGCAAAGGCGGTTCGGGTCGAACTGGCCTGATCGCTGCACAGATTCTGGTCGAACGGGGTGATTCATTGGCTGCAGCAACAGCGGCCATTCAGGCGATTCGCCCCAATGCGCTGAAGCTCAACGTTCATCAGGACTATCTGGCCCGCTTGGCCGTCGCGCAGCCGGACAGTTAGGCACTGACGCCTTTCCATGCGATGTCTGTCAAGCTGCCGAACAGGATCCCGTGATGGGTTACAAGATATCGCTCATCGTTCAACCCGGCGACAGCTTCTTTCCGATCGTGCGCGCCGTCGACCGGGCGGAACGCTCGATCAACCTGACCGTATTCCGAATGGACGACCCGATCATCCAGCGCGCCCTGATCGAGGCCCGCCAGCGTGGCGTTCGCATCCGCGTGCTGATCTCGAGCAGCGCGCGCGGTTGGGAAGAGCAGAATCGAAAGCTCCTCAAGGATGCCAACGAAGCCGGCATTTCGACCAGGGAGCCCGCCGGCGACAGCAAGCAGGCCCGCTACCACTACAAGACCATGACGGTAGATGACGCAGAGGCGTTGGTGTTCACTTTCAATCCGACGCGCGAGAATCTCCACTATGCGCGTGACTTTGGTGTTGAAGTCTACGACCCGGCAATCGCCGCCGAGATCAACAGGCTCTTCGACGCCGACTGGGACGACAGGCCTTTTGAACCCGACAGGGATTCGCCGCTGCTGGTCAGCCCGTTCAACAGTCGCAAGAAGATGAAAACCTTGCTGCAGACGGCCAGGGATTCGATCGACATCGCCGACGCCAAAGTGGAGGACCCGGCAATCATCCGTCTGCTGGTGGAGAAAGCCAGGCGCGGAGTGCTAGTCCGCGTTCTCGGTGATGCGGAGCATAGAGTCCGGTTACCGCCCGAGATCGAATTCCGGGCGGCCCCGCGCTACAAGCTGCACGCCAAGTGCACGATCGTCGACGGTGCCACGGCGGTCCTCGGCAGCATGAACCTGCGGACGGAGAGCCTCGACCGCCGCCGCGAACTCAGTATCTCGGTCGACGACGCTGACGTTCTGCGACGCTTGAATGCCGTGTTCGAAAACGACTGGGAGCACCAGGCGCCGATGTTGGGCAGCACCGCGACCCAGGTGCTGCGGGTGTTTCCGCTACCGCCCCCGGAGCTGGCCAAACGGTCATCGCTGCGTCTGGTACTGATCTCGCGCATTGACACGCTCGTGCGGCATGAAATCCGCGAAGGCATTACCACGATCGGACGCGCCAAGGAAAACGATTTCGTCATCAGTGATGCCTTGGTGAGCAGGCTGCACGCACAGATCAGGCTCGAAGGGGACCGCTGTACGATCCGGGACCTGGGAAGCGGCAACGGGACCTTTCTGAACGGCGAACGGATCGATCGGGAGACGCGCCTGCACCCCGGCGATGTCATCAGAATCGCGGAAAGTCAGGAGTTTCGTCTCCTCGAGCTTTGAGGGGAAATCCGGGTCACTTGATGTCGTATGCAGTCAGTTCTTGGCGGAACTGGTCGCGGGTTCGCAGGTGGCCCATGGTGTCGCGATACTCGTGCTTGACCATGGACCTGATCTCGGGCGCGTACCAGAAGGTTTCGGACACATTACCCGTCACTCTGCCCTCCCTTCCTTGCCGTTCGGTGCGGCCGGAATGAACCACCCGCAATGCCCGGAACCTTCCCGCCGGCACCTCGACATCCTCCCAGGCTTCAACCCGGGCAGAGCGTTTATTCATCACGACATCGCCATCCGGGCGCTTGATTGAATACTCGAAATCCCAGGTTTTCCCGACTTCCAGAGGGAACAACAGGATCAGGCGCTTGCCCTGAGTGACGTTGGGATCCAGCAGGGTCCAGGTCGATCGATCGGCCGTTCTCCTGATCGAACGTTCGATTCCTGCACCTGCAGCGCCTTTCGAATCGATCGATGTTCGATCAACGGTCATGATGTCTCCTCTGATTGCGGTCACCTTCAATTCAACACTGGCGATTTCTTCGTTCTTCCAGAGATTGATGTTCCGATAAGCCCATCTGTCACCGACCTTGATATCCGGTTTTCCACCGGGGCGAGTACCGGAGCGGGGCCTTTCTGGGTCTTTTCGGGTCTGGCCGGTACCGTTCCTCCGACCGCCTTACGTTCGATGCTTTCCTGTGGCTTCGACGCACGCTCGGATTCTTCCCTCTTTCTGAGTTCTCCCTGGGCAAGTGCGACATGGGTGCCTGACGGAAAGCGCTTGAGGTAGGCTTCGAAAGCTTCTCGTGTGCCGCTCGCCTTGGCTTCGTTCCAGAATCGGGTTTCGGTTTCTGCGGGGTCGGGTGCCATGGCGACGTTGAAGCTGAAGTTCTTCTGCAGGGTTTTTGGACCATTGACGTAGGGCGTCTGGGTTTGCCGGCTGGCACGTTCGACTTCTGCGCTCGCGATCGTCAGAACGCCGTCGAGGCTCAGATCCCTGCCTCGGAAAGCGGTCAGCAGCCCGGCGGTAAACAAACCGTTGCGGCCATCGCCATCGGCCGCCACGTTACCCGGATCGGTGGCATACACGATCACCGTGCCTTTGGGTACGACGTCAGGACTCGCCAGGCCGCGCGACCGGCCCGAGCGGAACTTGCCACTGACCGGATTGTTGCGGCAGGCATCGAGGATCACGATGTTGACGCTGCTTTTGGCATTGTCCATTTCGTCGAGGATCTGGTTGACGTTGACGCCCTGGTAGGGAACCATCGCTTCGCTTTCCACCCGCGCATTGACCGGCATCAGGTAGTTCTGGTTCTTGACCTGAATGCCATGTCCGGCAAAGAAGAACAAGGCCGCTTCGCTGCCACCGATCCTGCTGCCGAATTCGGCGATGCTCTGGTGCATGGCTTCGAGCGTCTGGTTTCTGCGCTCGATGACTTCGAAGCCGAAGCGGCGCAGGGCAGCGGCGATGTCCTCCGCGTCATGCGCGGGGTTGACGAGTCTGGGCAGGTTGTCGGGGTGCTGATAGGCGCTGTTCCCGATCACCAGGGCGATGCGCCGTCCCTGACTGGAGGAGGTGACGCCGGCCATTCGGCCTGCCGTCCCCGGCGCCAATCCGGCGGGCGACGGAGCTAGGGGTTTGCCGAGCGAATCCGTCCGTCCCGGCGGCGCAGGCTGCGGCTGCGCAGGCGCGGCAGAAATGCACGCTGCCGCCACGATCAGCGCGCGCAGAACATAGAGGAATGTCGTTAGAGGCAATCGGAATGGCATGGCCCGCGAATCTTATGCCTGCAGCGTGGGCAACACAATAGAATCAGAATCGCGCGGCGACTCTTCGTCATGTCTCCGGAGCAGGATTCGTTCAATTGGGTCGGTTGGCGTTGCCGCGTCGCCAGGCCAGCCAGTCTTGAATTTCTTCGACATCCCGCTCGTCTGGCTGAGCGGTCGATCTGCCATGAACGGCATCACCGCCACCTTGACATCGGCGTGGCCATGTTCCATGCTGATTTCGTCAGTGTCGGCGGCGTTGCCTCGGCGCGCTGCGGTGCACTTGCAATGTCGCATGTATGTTGTTGGCCGCGGTGCCAGCCGGGGCCGATGGACCATGCCAGGCTGGCCATTCCGCGCTGGCCTGCAACTCTCAGGAGGTGACTTGTCATGGCAAAAAGAGCTTTGTGCATCGGCATCAACGATTATCCGGGCACCCGCAACGACCTGTCGGGCTGCGTCAATGACGCCAATGACTGGGCGGCCGAACTCGGTGGCCGCGGCTTCACCGTCAGCACGCTGATCGACGCCCAGGCGACGCGAGCGGCGATGAGCGCCGGCATCGCCGGCTTGATCACCGGTGCCCAGGCCGGTGATTCATTGGTCATCACCTATTCCGGCCACGGCACCTGGGTACCGGATAGCAACGGCGACGAACCCGACGGCCGTGACGAGGGCCTGTGCCCCTGGGACATCAGCACGGTCGGGCCGTTGCTCGACGACGAAATCAGGATCCTGTTCGCCCAGCGCGCCGCCAGCGTGCGCATACTGCTGATCTCGGACAGTTGCCATTCGGGTTCGGTCACGCGTGGTGACGAGTCGGACATCGATCCAGGCATGCCGCGGGCGCGCTACATGCCCTTGCAGGACTGGATGCCGGGCAACGAACTGCCGGCTTCGGCGAACCGGCCGCGCACCCTGGTCAGCGGTCTGCGGCGCAGCGGTGGCGACCTGCTCCTGGCTGGCTGCCAGGACACCGAATACAGTTGGGATACCAGCTTCCGTGGCCGGCCCAATGGCGCCTTTACCTACTATGCGCTGAAGTGCCTGCACGAACAGAGACCGGCGACCTATGAGGCCTGGTTCGCCGCGATTCGCGGCTACCTGCCGAGCACCCGTCTGCCACAGTCGCCGCAGATCCTCGGCTCGGCCACGGCCCGCCGTTTCCGCATCTTCGAGTAAATCGCCGTCACCGGGGCTCGCCGCCCGCCGCGGTGGGCGCCGGAGATTCTGTCCGTCCCGCCCCTCTGCGAGGAATCCCCCATGTCCAGTGACAAGACCTATCTGATCCGTGGCACGGTCAGCGACATCAGCAAGCCGAGCCTCCCCGGCATCGCCATCACCAGCGCTCGCCGTGTCGTTCCCGGCAGCGGGCGCGACGCAGCGCTCGGCGAGCTGACGGTGCGTGGCGACGAAGCGGTCCGGCTCGAGCTGGCGAATGGTTTCGTGCTCTGGTCGCGGGCCGACGACCTGATCCGCGAACATGGCCGCCAGACGGTCGGACGCGACGGCGGTGCTGCCTGGGAGATCGACACCCGGCCGCGCGCGCGTGCTGCCGATCGCGCCGGCAGTCGCGGCTGGCTCGGCCTCGGTGTCCGCGCGCTGGAGTTCTTCGGCGTAGACCTGACCGGGACTTCGGCAGCCAAACTGGGTTCGGCAATCGAGGCGCGGTTGCTCGGCGGCAATGCACCGGGAATTTACCGCTGCGACCTCGCCAGTGACGGCCGGCTGACGGCACTCGCTGACGACGCCGACATTCCTGGCGCCACGGGGCCGCTCCTGGTCTTCCTGCACGGCACGGCGTCGAGCTTCAAGGGCAGCTACGGCAAGCTGTGGGAGCCCGGCAGCAAGGCCCGTGCGGCGGCGCTCGCGCAGTTCGCGGCCACCTACGGCGAACGCGTCTATACGCTCGAGCACCGCAGCCTGACGGTCAGCCCGATCGGCAACGCGCTCGATCTGGCGAAGCGGCTGCCGCCGAATGCAGAACTGCATCTGGTCTCACATTCGCGCGGCGGTCTGGTCGGCGAACTGTTGTGCCTCGGCGAACGCGATCGACGCGACGATCCGCTCTCGCAAGGCTTTGCCGAGACCCTGTTCAAGGCCGATCGCACCGTCGCCGCACAACTCGGGCTGAGCCCGCTCGACGACATGGCGATGGCGGAGCGCGACCAGGCCTACGCAGCCGACCGGGCTGCGCTGGTCGAGCTGCTCGGAATTCTCGACGCCAAAGCCATCCGCGTGCGCCGCTTCGTCCGTGTCGCCTGTCCGGCGCGCGGCACGACACTCGCTTCCGGCCGGCTCGACCGCTGGCTGTCGGTGCTCAAGTATTTCGTGCCGGACGGTGTCGGTGAAGACCTGCTCGATTTCCTGCTGGCGGTCCTCAAGGAGAGGACCGATCCGCGCACACTGCCGGGCCTCGAGGCGATGCTGCCCGGCTCGGCGCTGACTCGTCTGCTGCAGCATCCGCAATTGCTCACCCATGCCGACCTGACGGTGATTGCCGGCGATCTCGACCAGGGCGATTCACTGTGGAGTCAGATCAAGCTCCTTGCCAGCGACTGGTTCTACGGCGCCGACCATGACCTGGTGGTCAACACCGGCTCGATGTACGGCGGCATCCGCCGACCGGAAAAGGGCGCGCGCTTCCTGCTCGACCGCGGCGCGCAGGTCAATCATTTCAGTTATTTCCTCAACGAGCGCAGCGTCCGCTGGTTGCAGTCCGGCCTCGGCCGGGCCGACGGCAGCGACGGCGGGTTCCAGCCGCTGCTGGAGGCCAGGTCGGTCGAACCGCGCTGGCGCGAGGCGGTCGGCCGCAGTCGGGCGGCGACGACACCGCGACCGCTGGCGGTCGTGCTGCCGGGAACCATGGGCAGCATGCTGAAGGTGTCGGGTGAGAAGGTCTGGCTCGATTACTGGGCGTTATTCAAGGGTGGCCTCGGCCGCCTGCGCATGGGCCGGCCGGAGATCGAGGCGGTAGACCTGCTCGGTGATTTCTATGGGCCACTGCTCGAGTTTCTGGCGCGCAGCCACCGCGTCGAGATTCTTCCCTACGACTGGCGCTTGTCGGTGCGCGACGCAGCCCGCAAGCTGGTCGACAAACTCGAACTCTGGCTGCCGGAATGCGAGCGGCAACAGCAGCCGGTGCACCTCGTCGCGCATTCGATGGGTGGACTGGTGGTGCGCGCGATGATCGCCGATGGCGGTCGTGGCGCAGCGCTGTGGCGGCGCATCGTGGCGCTGCCGAACAGCCGTTTCATGATGCTCGGCACACCCAACCTCGGTTCGCACGAGGCGGTGCGCTGGCTGACCGGGACCAACCCGACCGAAGCCAAGCTGAGCCTGCTCGACATTGCCCACAGCAGCGACGAGATCGTCGACATCGTCCGCAATTTCCCCGGCCTGCTCGAACTGCTGCCCTTCGACGACCCGCAGTTGCCTTTCGCTCAACAGGCGTGGTGGACGGCGATCAAGCAGCAGATCGACGCTCGCTGGCCGGTCGCCGATGCCGGTTCTCTGGCGCAGGCGCGCTCGACCTGGGAATTGCTCAGGCAGGCACCGCCCGACCCGAATCATATGGTCTACATCGCCGGCTGCCAGGAGGCGACGGTCGTCGATTACCGCATCGCCGGTTACCCGGATGCCTGGCTGGCGAAGCGTCAGCGGCTCGAATTCCTCGCCACCGCAGAAGGCGACGGCACGGTGACATGGCGATCCGGCTTGCTCAGGGAGGTGCCGACCTGGTACGTCGAGGATACCGCGCACGACGAGTTGTGTGCGAAGACCCGTGCCTTTCCCGGCTACCTCGAACTGCTGACGACCGGCAAGACCACTCGGCTGTCGGCGACGCCGCCCGGGCGGCGGCGCGACGAAGTGGCTACGCCGCCCTTCGTGCTGCCGGTGCGGCCGCAGTTCGACGGCATCCCCTCCGACGTGCGCGGCTTCGGTTTCGGAGTGGCACGGCCGCTCGAAGAGGCGCCGGCAGCCGGCGTACCGGTGCTGCGCGTCCGCATCGTCCATGGCGACCTGGCCTATGTTCGGCACCCGGTAGTCGTCGGACACTACCAGGGCGACACCATCGTCAACGCCGAGCAGGCCCTCGACGAGCGTCTCGACCAGGCGCTGACGCAACGCCTTGACCTTGGACTCTACCCAGGGCCGCTCGGCAGCCACGCGTTGTTCTTCAATACCGACAAGGACGCCAGGCCCGGTGGTGCCGTCGTCGTCGGTCTCGGCCAGATCGGCGAACTATCGCCAGGTCTGCTGATCAGGGCGCTGCGCGACGCCATGCTCGACTTTGCCATCCGTGTTGCGCGCTGGCCAGACGACGACCGCTACGGTCCAGGGAACCAGCCACGTTCGGCGGCACTCAGTTGTCTGCTGGTCGGAACCGGGGCCGGCGGCGGCATCTCCGCGCGCGAGTCGCTGGCGGCGCTGCTGCACGCGGCGACGGCGGCCAATGGCAAACTGATGCAGGCGCGGATGGAGGACCGAGTCGTCATCGACCACCTCGAGATCGTTGAACTGATGCACGACGTCGCCATCGGCGCCGCACGGGCGCTCGAGGATCTGCTGCAAGACGGGCAACTGGCGATAGACGTCGAATGGCCGGAACGGACCCTCGTCGAGGGCGACGGCGGCCACCGTCGCGTCGTCTTCGAGGAACTCGGCGGCTGGTGGCAACGCCTCGACATCGGCCGGGACAAGGCCAGCGGCATGCTGCGCTTCGTCGCCACCACCAACCGTGCCCGTGCCGAGGAAACGCTGGCGACCGGCCAGCTGGCGCTCGCCGAAGGATTCGTTCGTCAGGCCAGCCAGTCGCCGGCCGCCAATGCGGAGGTGGCCAAGACGCTGTTCGAGATGCTCTTGCCGAACCGGCTCAAGGAACTGGCACCGCGCCAGGATGACCTGGTACTGCTGGTCGACCGCGAGTCGGCCTGCTTTCCCTGGGAGCTGCTCGAGGACCGCTGGAGTCACAGCCAGCGGCCGCCAGCGATCGAGGCCGGTCTCGTCCGGCAATTCAAGACGGCGCGCTTTCGCCCGCACCCCGGCCATGCCAGTGCCCACACCGCCTTCGTCGTCGGCAATCCCGATGTCGGCAAGGCGGAGTTCTGCGAACTGCCGGGGGCTCGGCGCGAGGCGCAGAAGGTGGTCGAGGTGCTGGGTCGCAATGGCTACCGCAGCATCGAGTGCATCGACGAAAAGTCCGACGCGATCCTGTCCGGCCTGCACAAGGAGGCCTGGCGCATCCTGCACCTCGCCGGCCACGGCGTGCACGAGCATCGGGTCGAGACCCGTGACGGACCTTCGCAGCCCTTCTCGGGGATGGTCATCGGCGGCGACGTCTTCCTGACGCCAGGCGATGTCGAGCAGATGCGCTGGGTGCCGGAACTGGTCTTCATCAACTGCTGCCACCTCGGCAAAACGGCCAGCGCGGCCTCTGGCGGGCACAGTCCACAACTGGCTGCGAACCTGGCGGTGCAGTTCATCGAGATGGGCGTCAGGGCGGTGGTTGCCGCTGGCTGGGCGGTCGATGACGCGGCCGCCGAAACCTTCTGCGAGAGCTTTTATACGCACCTGCTGCAGGGCCTGCCCTTCGGCGAATCGGTTCGCCTCGCCCGCGAGGCGATCTGGGTCCGTTTTCCCGAAGTCAACACCTGGGGAGCGTATCAGTGTTATGGCGACCCGGCCTTCAGGCTGCATGCCGACCATCGCGCCAGCGACGGCCGCCGCCTGGCTGCATACCGCGATCCGAGCGAACTGGTCGCCACGCTCGACAACCTGGGCCAGTCGATCCGCATGGAAAAACGCAATCGGGGCGATGACGAGGAGCAGACGGCGGCGCATCGCAGCAAGGTCGGCGATGCACTCGAACGGATGCCGCAGGCGGTGCGCGAGGCCTGGCTCAAGCGCGCTGACGTGGCGGCGGCGATCGGTCTTGCCTGGGGCGAAACCGGCGACTATGCGCAGGCGGTCGAATGGCTCGACAAAGCCTTGCTCGCGAACGTCGGCGATTGCCCGCTGCGGGTCGTCGAGCAATGCGCGAACTTCAACGTGCGACTGGCCGGACAGCGCTGGCAGGAGTTGCGCAACGCCGCTGCGGTACCCGACGAAGCCCTGCGGCACGAGCTCGTCGGCCGCATCGAAAGGGCAATCGGCGAACTTGCGCTGATCGTCAAACGGGCACCGACGGTCGAGCGCCTCAACCTGCTCGGCAGCGCCTGCAAGCGCCTGACGTGGATCGTCGAGGCGCCGCCGATGCGCCTGGAAGCCGTGGTGAACATGGCCAATTTCTACTTCCAGGCCTTCGAACTCAGCCAGCGCGACGACCCCTACCCGTTCAGCAACTGGGCGCTTGCCGTGCTGATCGGCGAGATGCTCGGGCGCACCCCGGACATGAACTGGCACCGGTCGCTCGACGACGAATGCCAGCGGATGATCGAACTCGCCCGCAGGCGCAATGCCGAGAAGCCGAATTTCTGGAGCGCCGTCGGTGCGGCCGACTGCCTGTTGGTGCAACTGCTCGCCGGTGACGGGTCGGACGAAGTGCCGAAGAAACAGGCCGAGGCCATCGTCGCCACCTATCGCCTCGCGTTGCAGCGCGGGGCGAGCCCGCGCGAAGCGGCGTCGGTGCGCGAGCACCTCGATTTCGTCATCGCCGTTGCCGACCAGGTGCCGGCAGCGATCCGTGATGCGCTGGCGACGATCCGCGACGCGCTCTGAGTACCGGGATAAGGACATGACCGACCGCACGCTGGACGCACTGGATCAGATCAGCCTCGCCGACCTCGACCCGATGGACCTCATCGCGCCGAACTTCCGCGTCTATGAATTGACCGCCTCGGAGATCGCCAGCCGTTTGCGCGTCGACAACCGTTTTCCCGGCGATCGCGAACTGCGCGCAGCGGTGAATCTGGCGCGCCGGGTGTTGCAGCCGATCCGCAACGAGTTCGGCCGGCTGTCGCCGAACAGTGTCTTCCGCAGCCAGGCCCTCGAATGTGTGCTGAAGAACAAACCGCCCGGCTGGCTCAGTACCAGTCAGCATACCGAGGGCTGCGCCTGCGACATCGAGATTCCCGGTATGAGCACGCTGGCGCTTGCACAATGGGCAGCGGAATTCCTGCCGGACTATGACCAGATCATCTGCGAATGCTTCGACCCGGGCGCAGGACCGAACTCGGGCTGGGTGCATATCTCGCTGAAGGCGCCGGGACAGGGAAGCAACCGCAAGCAGTTGCTGACCTACCTCCGCGATCTGCAGAGTGGAGCGATGGTTTACGTCCAGGGCTTGCGCGGGAGCGTCACCTGAGTCAACTCGTCCGGGGTGCCGGGCCGGAGGAGCTCCATCCGCGCGCTGATTTCATGTATGGTCTCTCCATTCGGCCCGGTCAGGCCTCTGAGCTCCTGCGCACGCCGGCAGCGTTCGTCGCCGGGGATGACTTCGCGGCAGGGCGACGGCCGCTGCGGGTAGATGCGGCAGGCGACGGCGCCGCCGACCTCGCCGTCGAGCGCGACACAGCGCGGCGCCCGGGAATGGGTGCCGCGCATGCAGCGCAGATGCGGCGTCAGTTCCTCGGTCAGCGTGACCGGCACATGTCCGCCCGGCGCGTCGTCGGCCTCGGCCCAGTAGAACGAGACGCGAAAGGCGGCGCAGCAGGCGCCGCAACTCTGGCAAGAGTCGCTCATGCTCGTCGTCGAGAGTTTTCCATACCTGCGAACCATAGCGGATGATGCGCTCCGGGTGAAGTGCTGCCAGCCATCGGCGCAGAATTCCTGTACGGCGGGCGGGCTGATTTCGCTTGCCGTCACGAGGTCCGGAGTACAATCATGACGATGCGTTAACGACCACGGAACCCGCTGCTTGTCTTCCATCTCGATCAGCCGTGCAGCTTCTGCCGACGCGATTCCGCGCACGGCATGGGCCCGCCTTTGCCCGCCCGGACATCCCTTCCTGAACGCCGATTTTCTGGCGATCATCGAGCGGCACGGGGCGGCGGCCCGTGCCTGGGGATGGACCCCTTGCCATCTCGTGGCGAGCGACGCCAACGATACGATCGTCGGTCTGCTGCCGCTGTACGTCAAGACCCATTCGCATGGCGACTTCATCTACGACTGGTCGTGGGCGGCGGCTTACCGGCAACTCGGCCGCGAGTATTACCCGAAACTGATGAGCTGCGTGCCGCACACGCCGGTTGCCGGCCCGCGCTTGCTGGTCGCCGATGGGCTGGACGCCCCGGCCATCCGGCAGGCGCTGGTCGATGGCGCGCGCAGGCTGAGCAAGCGCGCCGGGGCTTCCTCGTGGCACGTCGCACTGCCCGGCGACGACGAAACAAACCTGCTGCAGGACGAAGGGCTATTGATCAGCGACGATGTCCAGTTTCACTGGGTCGACCCCGGTTGCGGGGATTTCGACGGCTATCTGTCGACATTCAGTGCCGCCAAGCGCCGCAAGGTCAGGGCGGAACGGCGACGCGTGGCGGAGAGTGGCCTGTCGATCGAGACTCGCCATGGCGATCAGATCAAGGCCGCCGAATGGCCACTGCTGCACGCCCTCTACGCCAGCACCTTCGAGAAATTCAACAATCACGCTGCTTTTTCGGCGGCCTGCTTCGCCGATCTGGCCGCGGTTCTGGGGAAGCGGATGGTTGCCTTCATTGCCCGTGATGCCGGCATGCCGGTTGCCATCGCGCTGTGTTTTCGCAGTGACGAAGCGCTCTACGGCCGTTACTGGGGGGGCTCCGGCCACTACCACAGCCTGCATTTCGAACTCTGTTTCTACCAGGGAATTGCTTATTGCCTGCGCGAGGGACTTCGTCGCTTCGAACCCGGAGCCGGTGGCGAACACAAGCTCGCACGGGGCTTTACGCCGACCATCGTGCATTCGGCGCACTGGATCAGCGATCCGCAGATGCGGGAGTTGCTCAGTCGTCACCTGGCACGGCAAAATGAAGCGCTTGCCGAGTACCGTGATGACGCGGCCACCCACCTGCCGTTCCGGTGCGACACGGCGCCGGACTGAGAGGTTGTGAAGAAATCGTCGCGAGCAGGCCGAGATGCAAGGCGCGATGGAGCGAACGACGAGACATATCAAGGGATAGGCGAGGAGTGAGCGACTGAGCAACGCAGCAGATCGGTCGCGCAGTAGATTTATTCACAACCTCTGACACGACCGGAGGAGCCCCCTTGTCCCGTGAAGCAAGGACTCAGGCACCGGGAAAGCTGCAGGCGATTTCCTTGCGTTCGCCATTGAGACGGCAGCGGCTGATCGTTTTTCCGTCGGCGTCGAGCAGCGTCCCCACCCAGCCGCTATCGTCAAGTTCGAGCAGCAGGAAACTGTAGCGGTTGAGAAAGATGCCGCTGCTGGCGGCGACGCCATCGTAGAGTCTGCCGTCGGGCTGTGCCCTTTCCATGCCGCCGGGGCCGACCTTTCCTTCGTAGACGGGCGACTCGGGATCGAGCGCTTCGAGCTGGGTGCCGCTGGCGCCGATCACCACCTGCGCCGGTCGGCCCGCCGGGTAGTGGACCGGGTCGGCTGTGGGAGCAAAATTGATCGTCTGGAAAGCGTGCTGATGGCCTGCGAAGACGAACTGCACGTTCGCCGGCAGCTTGCCGGCGAGGGCGGTCTGCAGCGCGTTGGGCGGTGCAGCCGCGTCAAGCCCGTCGTACCAGATCGGCCGGTGCAGCAGTAGCCAGACCGGGGACGCCTGCGGAAGTGCCGACAGTGTCGTCAGCGCGCTCAGCGTACGCGTAAAAATCCCGACCTCCTGCGGCGTGGCCGGGCGATAGTCCTCGTGGCCGGCGTTGTCGGCGACGACCAGCGTCAGCTTGCCGCCGAGATCGATGCGGTAGGCGTCGGCGGTCAGATTGTTGGCCAGTACCGAGTGGCTGTCGGTCTTCAAGCGCTGGTTGGGGCAGGCCTGGTAAGGGAGCGGCGAGAGGAAGCGCATCCAGCCTTCGCCGCCGCGGTCACAGTCCTCATGGTTGCCGCGCACCGTGACCCACGCTGCGGCCGCGAGCAGCGGGGTGGCTGGGGCGAAGAAGTCGGCATGCCAGCCGGCCCAGTCGTAGCCGACGACGACGCCGTTCTCCCGGAGTCGCGAGCAGAGCGCAGGTTGCTTGCAGTATTCACGGTAATGATAGTCGCCGAGGTGAATCACCAGATCGGGTTGCGTGCGGGCCGCGGCAAGTGCAATTCGCTGCCAGGGCCAATCCGTGGGGCTGCTGCAGTCCTGGATCGGGTCCCCCGGTGAATCGGCTGGGACCTTGACCCGGCAGCCGGTGTCACCAATCACGACGATGCGCCGGGGATGATCGGTTCCGGGCATCGGCATGGCGTGTCCATCGATGCTTGCCTGGCGCGCCGACCGGGGCAAATCGAGTTCGCACGAGACCACCGCAAAGTCGGGTTCGAACGCGGGGTTGTCACGCGCCGGGGTATGCGGTGGCGTTGCCCTGCTGCGTGGCAGCAAGGGTCGGGGACGGCCGTCGACGATCGCCGTCGGGCAAGCGTCGGCAGCCGCGACGATGGCTCGCAGGCTGATCGTGTCCTGCGCACCGAGTTGCGTCCAGCGACTGATCGACGTGCCATGGCTGACCGGCTGGCCGGCACAGCCAGCCAGCAGTCCGACGGCCGCAAGCAGCAGTACGCCGGCACGGGGGGGAGTTTCTGATGACGTCTGAGGCAGGATGGGCATCATGGGCTCTCTTCGCAAATCGGCAGCGTTCTTTGATCAGAGGTGCAGATAACCCGCGGCTCCGGCAAGCAGGCCAAGCGCAGTGGCGCCATAAACGCCGAACAGCATCCAGCGTTTGCGCGTCAGCAGGGTGATCGCGGCCATCGCGATCGCGACCTGGAGCAGCGTAGTGGCCAGCGCCCAGCGCTCATGCACATGCATTTCGAGTTCACTCTTCTGGTCAGCCGCTTTGGCGACCGCTTCGAGCTTGTCGGCCTCGGCCTTGATCTCCTGCTTTTCTTTTTTGTAGCGCTCGACTTCCTGGACGTATTTCTCGCGCACTTCACCGCTCGTCAGGGTAATCGACAGCTCGGCAAGGTTCTGTTTGTTGCTCTTGGACTGATAGTAGTTCCACTGATTCGACGCCGAGGTTTTCTGGATCGCGGCCTCGTTCTTGTAGAGCAGGGCGGCATTCTGCGAGTGCCCGCCGAGGTAGCCGAAAATGGCCCCGATGGTAGACAGCACGGCGGTGAGAACGGCGACGCGCGAGGTGAAGTGATCACCACCATGCTGGGCGACGTGCTCGACCTCGTGATCGTGCGGGCCGTGTACATGAAATCCTTGACCAGACATTAAGTTTCTCCTTGCTGCGGTTGGTGTTGCTGTGCGACCGCGAATTGTACACCAGGCCTTGACGCTCACGAAACCTGACCTTCTTTCGCCTTGGCACCTATCAGTTTAAGTTGGCACCCAAAACGGAGGCAGCAGCGATCCAGTTTCGACGAGTCGGTAGAGCTTTCTCAAACCGCGGGGAACCACGAGAGACGGCTACGGAGCATTTTCCGGACGCTCCAGTGATCATCCGAGGTCTGCTCCTGTACTTTCTTTTCCAAGGGGGTTGGGCGCTCCCGTGGATCTTTCCAGCCGACGCGGACGCACCAGTGCAAGGCCAGGGCCATGATGAGAAGCATTTTATCCAGGCGTTTCGCCTGTTCCAGGTGGCTTTCGGCCAACTCGAAGCCGCGTGATTTGAGGTCGGAGAACAGGGGTTCAATGCCCCAGCGCAACCCGTAGTCGAGTACGCGCGCTCGCGTAGGCGGACAATCCATGGCGATGATCCAGGGTTCTGGGTGGCCAGGCTCCTGCAAAATGCCGATGGCGGTCGGTACGCCTTCCGCAAACAGCGTGACTTGAGGCAGGTAGCGTTCGCGGCACCCTGCGGCCAATTCGCCTGTGGTGGTCAGTTCGCCTTCGCCGGTATCCGGCAGTCAGTCTCGGTCAGATCGTCCATGATGAGGCCTCCGTGTACGGGGTTGAGCAGGTCATGCACTCAACCTACCAAGACAGAATTTGCTCTTATCCGTTTCACATCAATGCGTTAACGCCCAATTTTCGGCCTCGTTATCCCGAACTGACGCTCTGTTAACCTGGGGCAAGTGCCAGCCTTGGGAGAGCCAGAGGAGTAGGGCACGAAGTTTTTGGTCTGGCGTTGATGATTTTGTTGACGATGTGGCGGACAAGAGCCGGCCATCGGTTGGCTTTGGGCAACTGAGGCGCACTGGCCAGAACATGGTCCAGACCCTTGCGAACATTGACGATCATCGCTTGGATTCGATCACCCGCGGCAGGGGAAAGCGTGCGCAGCAAGCGGGACTGGCCGGCGTGCTCGGTCAGGCGACCCACCCCGGCGAGTAGCATTGGGCGACTGGTGATTGCTTCCAGACGTCTCTTCGGGTGCGCCAGGCGAACATACCCACGCCACCTGTTGTCGATCAGTGCCACCGCCCGCGCCGAGAGGTTGCAGCGCTCCAGATCCTGCGTGGTGTAGCCACCCCAACCCCACTGATTCTTCAGTTCATCGAAGCTATTCTCGCCATCGACCCGATCCCGGTACAACTGTCCCACGGCTTCTATCGAGTAGTTCGCATCCGTGACCAGGACGGCGTACTCCCAAAGTTTGGCCACCTCCGAATGATCAAGGAACTGCAACGCTGGCTGGGGGTTCTCGCGGCTCGTTTCGGTGTCGAGAAGGCGGCGGAGGCGGAGCGGCGGGTGACGGAGGAATGGCGGCAGTTGGGCAACGAAGCGTTGCACGACTGGGCGCGACGGCAAGCGCAGCGGAAGGAAGAAGATGTGGCGCAACAACCGGGCGTTCAGCGGAAGGAAAAAACGTTGGCTCTTTATGTTTTTCGGGCGGTTGAGCATTGTCGTTCTGGAGGAACGAGTGAGTGTTGCCGAGAAGGATGATCTGATCCGCGCGCTGCATGGGCTGGTGCATCAGTTGAAGGCTGAAGTAGAAAGACTCCAGGCAAAGGTTCGGGAACTGGAAGGCGAGCGGAGTCAAGATAGCCACCATTCGAGCAAGCCCCCGTCTTCGGATGGCTTGGCCAAGCTGCCAGCCAAACCCCATTCGCTACGCCAGTCGGGCCCGCACCCGAATGGCGGACAGCCCGGTCATCCCGGACAAACGCTCAAGCAGGTCGACCACCCGGATCGAGTCCTGGTGCATCGGCCACCCGCCCCCTGCCCCGCGTGCCAATGCCCGTTGGGGGAAGCGGCGGTGGTCGAGACCCGGCAAGTGTTCGATCTGCCGCCGTTGCGCTTCGAGGTCACGGAGCATCAGGTCTGGGCGGCGACCTGCGCCTGCGGCCAAGTGTGCCGTGGTGAATTTCCCGAAGGCGTTTCTTCGCCGGTGCAGTACGGGCCGGCGGCTTGGGCGGCTGTAGTTCATCTGACGCATCACCCCATGATGCCGGTGCAACGCACGGCGCAGTTGATGGGCGATTTCTTCGAACTGCCGATGGCCGAAGCGACAGTCCTCGCCGCTGCGAAGGAGGCTGTTGTCCGGCTGTCGCCGACGGTGGGCGCCATCGGCGAGGCCCTTCAAGTCGCCGAGGTGGCGCACGCCGATGAGACCGGTCTGCGCGTTGCCGGCTCGCTGCACTGGATGCACGTGATGGCCACCACGCTGCTGACCTGGGTCGCGTGTCATGCGAAACGCGGCAGGCAGGCGTTTGATGACTTGGGAATTCTGGCCGGCTTCCTGGGCACGCTCATTCACGATGGCTGGAAGCCTTATCGTGACCTCCTCTGCAAGCACGGCCTGTGCAATGCCCATCACTTGCGCGAACTGACCTATCTCTTCGAGGATCTGGGGCAAGCCTGGGCCGGCCGGATGATCGATCTCCTCCTGAGC
>NZ_JDST02000040.1:0-73818 GCF_000584975.1 Candidatus Accumulibacter cognatus
AGTCCGACAGGCTGCTAGTCAAGACATGCATTCAGCATGCTTCGCCCCAGGCTGGCGCCGGCGTCCGGTCGCGCCGATTGTGGCGCAGAAGTAAAAAGATCACAGCCTCTGACCACATCCTGACTCTCCTGTACCCGCCCACGGGCAGATCTAGATACTCGACTTCTCGAGAAAAACTCATGCAGAATCCGTCACTTCGATCCTTTATGATGAATAATTGGGGTATCATTCGTCGTAGTTTGAGCGAGCGGACTTGCCCCCTTCTCTCCCTCGCCGAAACAACTGTTCTGGGCAGAGAAGCGGCTTGGCGAGCTGCTCGAACAGGTCAAAACCAGTTCCCTGGCGCTATGCCAAGATCGAGAAGTTGCCCCTCGGGCTGGCCTCTTTGCAGCGTATAAAATGCGGCGTTAAGAGCAAGTCCATGGCCGCTGCCGAGCGGAACCTCTTCGACAAAACCCGGGCCACCGGCCTTGCTGCCTGCAAAGCCCGCCTGAACGAACCGCGCCAGGCAGCCGCAATGGGGCCGCATCAACCACCCACCGAGAAGCTGAAACGCGAAAGCGGCGGCCGTCTGCCCTTTCCTGAGCAGTTGCCCCGTGTTGAGCACTTACACAAGCCATCAACCTGCCCCTTTGGGCAATGTGGTCAGGCGCTGGAGCAGATCGGCGAGGATGTGACCGAAAAACTCATCGTCCCTGCCGAGTTCTTCGTCGGGCGCCGCATCTACCCCCAGTACGCCTGCCTGCCCAGCGAAACCCTCCTCCCTGCTCCGGCCATCGCTTCGGTTGTCCGCGGCGGTCTTGCGGCATCGGCCTGGTTGGCCTGGTGGACCCGGGGGATGGTCAGCAAGTACGTCGATCATCAGCAGATAAGGGTTAACCATTATTATCATAATGACATTTTCATAAGCGATTGCCCTGCGTTTCAGAGGGAATCGGCTGCCAGCGGTGGACTTCTGCTCATTGACCGTTTGCTGGGCACGCGCTACAGTCGCCAAGGAAGGGTTCTCCGTACTTACCGGATTCCCGGCGCTATGCCAAAGAGGAAATAACATTGATGTCGAACCGTCAACGCCTATCGGTGGCGATGCTGACTGGCATGCTCGCCTTGCTCAGCCTGTCAAACGCGCATTCGCAAACATACACGAGTGACGGTGCAGTGCGTCCCGATCCTGCACTATCGCCCGGGGAAACCCATCCTGAACCGGCGCTCGCCCCCAGCGCGGTGCCTCCCGAGCGTGCGCTCTCTCCACAAGAGACCCACCCCGATCCGGTACTCTCGCCGGATGCAGTACCACGTGAGCAGGCGCTTTCGCCAGAGGAAACAAACCAGCCGCCGATACTCTCGCCGGATGCCGTTCGCCCAGACTCCGCTTTGCCGCCGGACTGATACCGAATACCTCGATTGATGTTAATGATTGGAAACACCGGAATGACTCAGACCTCTTCGTCAACGCCCAGCGGAACCGTGTACATCATCGGCAGCGGGCCCGGCAATCTCGACCTGTTGACACTGCGTGCTGCGCGGCTGATCGGCGAAGCGGACGCCATTGTCTACGACCATCTGATTGCCGATGGCGTCCTTGAACTGGCGCGACCTGACGCAGAAATGATCTATGCCGGCAAGGAACGTTCACGGCACAGCGTACCGCAGCATGAACTCAACCAGTTGCTGGTGCGCCTGGCACGCGCGGGCAAGCAGGTCGTCCGCCTCAAAGGGGGAGATCCCTTTATTTTCGGGCGTGGCGGCGAGGAAATCGAAACGCTGGTCGACTCGGGAATCGCCTTCGAGGTGGTGCCGGGAGTGACTGCGGCCGCTGGCTGCGCCGCTTACGCTGGCATCCCGTTGACACATCGAGATCATGCACAGGCGGTAGCCTTCGCAACCGGCCATCTCAAGGACGGCACCATCAATCTCGATTGGCCATTGCTGGCACGTCCACGGCTGACGGTTGTCTTCTACATGGGCATTGGCGGCCTCGCCGAAATCTGCCAGCAGATGATCGCCCACGGATTGCCCGAGGACCACCCTGCTGCGGTCGTCCAGAACGGTACGACGCGCCGGCAACGCGTGCTGACTGCCGATCTGGCGACTTTGCCGGCGAAGGTCGCGGCCACCGGCATCACCTCTCCGGCGCTGATCATCGTTGGAACAGTGGTGCGTCTACAGCAGAAACTAGACTGGTTCAAGCCGGCACCATGAATCGATGATGGATCGATGGACAGAGCCTGATCGGACGCTCAGGGAGTCAAATGATGAGCGCAGGACTTGACCAGAGGCCACTGTCTGCGACTGATCGGAAGCCGTTCAGGAATGTCGCGCAGCATTGCCTGCCACTGCGTCTCGGCATCGTCGGAGCTGCTCTTTTCGAAACCGATAATCGTTTCCCTAGCTACCAGAACACTGCGATGCAAGCGAATGAACTGCTCGCCAAACTCCTGCTCGAGATGGGTCAGTGACTCGTCGAGCAGGTATTCCCGATCACGGGTGCGCGCCGTGACGTATTTCAGATCAGCTTTAAGGTAAATGACCTCCGCTACTGGAATCAGCAACAGACGACCACGTTCGTGACAAGAGAGGTGGCTGCGGGCCGTTTGCTGCAGAGATGCAAGCGGTACCGGCATACGCATAGGATGTGGTCGAACCTTCTGCAACGCGGTAAGCAAACGTTTCGCCCGTACTGGTTTCAACAGATAGTCCACGACGTTGAGTTCGAAGGCTTGCACCGCGTACGCTTCAAAGGCCGTCACAAAGATCACCGCCGGTGGCCGTGCAAGTTCCGACAGACGACAGGCGAGCGCAATGCCGTCCATCCTGGGCATCTGAATGTCAATCAGGGCAACGTCAACCCTTCGGCTGGCGATCGCCGCCAGGGCACGGAAGCCATTTTCTGCTTCGGCAACGAGTTCGTTGGGCAGCTCCGGCGCAAGATCAGCCAGCAGATCTCGCAAGCGCGTACGCGCGGGCGCTTCATCATCGACAATCATCACGGCAAGCGGGCTGGGACAAACTACGGGAATCATGGCGAGAGCCCCCGACAAGGGAGAACGATGTGCACCCGATATTCGCGCTGACCGCCAGCAAGGAGTACCTCACCGGTCTCGATGCGAGCCTCCAGATCGTAATACAGTGCCAGCCGCTCGCGAATATTATCAAGCGCCATGTGGTTGCCGTGTTGATGCTCGGTGTCGACATCACAGGGATTGACGAGATCGATGTGCAATTCATCGCCACGTCGCAGTACTCGAATACCGATCGTGCCGCCCTCTCCGGAAGGTTCGATTCCATGATAAACGGCATTCTCCAGCAATGGTTGCACCATCAGTGGCGGCACCTTGAGATCAACCACCAGATCAGTCACTTCCCATGCGACGTTCAAACGATCCCCAAGACGCAGCTTTTCAAGGTCAAGATACTGCCGACACAAGGCCATCTCGTCGGCCAATGGGATCAGTTCCCGATGGTCTCGCATGAGCGCCCGAAAGAGTTCAGCCAACTCTTCAAGAGCCGTCTCGGCACGCCTCGGATCAAGACGAATCAACGAGATGATGGCATTTAGACTGTTGAACAGGAAATGTGGTCGGATGCGCGCGGTCAGCGATTGCAGGCGCGCTTCGACGAGCGCTGGCGACAAGGCGCTGGCGCGCAAGGCCAAGTAGGAGAGCATCAACGCCGCCGCTGCGCTACCGAGCAGACCGGCTTTCAGCAGGTGCGCCCAACTCCCTTCGTCGAAGGTCAGAAAACGCCAGAGATCGGTTAGAAGGATCGCGGAAGCGGCGGACTGAATCACCACCAGCGCCCGCCCGATCCAAATGGAAAAACGCCGCAGCAGGTTCCCGAACAGCGCCAGAAGGGTCAGGTTGATGAGCAGCAAGGGTTGCACCCAAATCGCCATGTCACAGTAACGTTGGACGCTGTCGCTGATCCCGTCGCTCTGTACCAGGGCTGCGAGCACTGCCAGCAAGTTTACCCCTAGCAGGATACGCAGCATGACTCCGGCATTACGAAAGTCCGGCAACAGCTGACCATCCAGGTTTTGCTTTATACTTGCCATTAATCGAAGTGGTGCCTGTACAAGGTTCTACGAGTGATTTTAGCCTAGTAACCTGTACCTTATGAGCCAATCAGATTCTTCACTCTATACATGGGCCGGCCGCTTCTCCGAGCCGATGTCCGACCTTGTCAAGCGTTACACGGCATCGGTCGATTTCGACCAGCGGATGTGGCGTCAAGACATCCGTGCCTCTCTGGCACACGCCACGATGCTGGCCCGACAGAACATCATCAGTACTGATGACCTGGCCGACATTGAGCGCGGTATGGCGCAGGTAGTGCACGAAATCGAGTCTGGCAGTTTCGTTTGGTCACTCGACCTTGAAGACCTACACCTGAACATCGAGAAACGCCTGACTACGCTCGTCGGCGATGCTGGCAAGCGTCTGCATACCGGCCGCTCACGCAATGATCAGGTTGCCACCGACATTCGTCTCTATCTTCGTGATGCAATCGATGACATCGCCAGCCTGCTTGGCGAGTTCCAGAGCAGGCTGCTTGATCTTGCTGAAAAGGAAGCGGCCACGGCACTGCCTGGCTTCACCCACCTCCAGGTCGCGCAGCCGATTACCTTCGGCCATCATCTGCTAGCCTATTTCGAAATGGTGCGACGCGACGCCGAACGCCTGGCCGACTGTCGCCGACGAACCAACCGTTTGCCACTCGGTGCGGCTGCCCTGGCTGGCACCTCTTATCCAATTGACCGACAGTTCGTAGCCGATTTGTTGGGTTTCGACGGTGTTTGCGAAAACTCGCTCGATGCCGTTGCCGACCGCGACTTCGCGATCGAATTCTGTGCCGCCGGCGCATTACTGATGATGCACCTCTCACGCCTGTCCGAAGAACTGGTCCTGTGGATGAATCCTCGTTTCGGCTTCATCAAGCTCGCCGATCGATTCTGCACCGGCAGCTCGATCATGCCCCAAAAGCGGAATCCCGACGTACCCGAGTTGGCGCGCGGCAAGACCGGCCGCATCTACGGTCACCTGATGGCCTTGCTGACGCTGATGAAGGGCCAGCCTCTGGCCTACAACAAGGACAACCAGGAAGACAAGGAACCGCTGTTCGACACCGTTGACACGCTCACCGACACCTTGCGCATCTTTATCGAGATGATTCCCAGTATCACCGCCCACCCTGAGAACATGCGTGATGCCTTGCGCCAGGGATTTGCCACGGCCACCGACCTGGCTGACTATCTGACCCGCAGGGGCCTGCCCTTCCGCGATGCCCACGCAGCAGTCGGCCTGGCCGTGCGTCGCGCAGAGGAACTTGGCATCGACCTGGCGCAACTTTCGCTCGAAGAGCTGCAGCGCGTATCTCCGCTGATTGGTGACGATGTTTCTACGGTACTGACTATCGAGGGATCGCTGGCGGCACGCCGCCATGTGGGCGGCACTGCCCCGGAACAGGTTCTGGCGGCGATCGCGCGCGCGCGTTGCGGCTAACGTGACTTTTCCACCCCCCGATCATCCAAGTCATGACCGTTTCCCTGCCTTGCAGGGCGCATTCCGGCTTGCTCGCCGGAATCGTTCGAGGGGCGCAGAGCAGGCTCTGCGAACTCCCCCTCTCCCCCACCGATCCCTCCCCAACGAGCCGGGAGGGGAGTTTCGTGAGTCGCTGACGCGACTTCCACATTAAGCCCACCGACGAGGCTGACATGGAGAAGATCGGCAAATACGAACTTGTCCGGGAAATCGGACGGGGTGCGACTTCTACCGTCTACCTCGGGAACGACCCTTTCAGCAAACGCGAGGTCGCGGTCAAGATCGCATTTCCGGACATTCTGAGAGACCCAAAACGGGGCAGGCTATACACGCACATCTTTCTCAATGAGGCGGCGCTGGTCGGCAAACTGTCACACCCACACATCGTCCAGACTTACGACGCGGTGGTCGACGACCATCTCTGCTACATCGTCATGGAATATGTGGCAGGCAGCACGCTGGAGGCGGCTTGTACAGCCAACCGACTGCTGTCGTACGCTCGAGTCGTCGAGATCATTTTCAAATGCACGCGAGCGCTCGATTTCGCGTTCCGGGCCGGTATCATTCATCGTGACATCAAGCCTGCCAATATTCTCGTCTCGGGCTTCGACCCGGACGTAGGCGAGATCAAGATCTCGGATTTTGGCGCTGCGATCATCGGCTCACCCGACCGCACCCTGATTCTCGGCATGGGGTCACCCGCCTACATGTCGCCGCAACAGGTGAAAGATCATACCCTCGATCACCAAGCCGACATCTACTCTCTAGGTGTTGTCATGTATCAGTTGCTGACCGGGCAACTACCTTTTCAGGCTCGCAACAGTTACGACCTGATCTACCAAATCATCAACTCGGAGCCACGCCGACCTTCAGCGCTACGCGCGGACATTCCTGCCTCGCTCGACGCCATCGTTGCGCGTGCGATGAGCAAGAAACTCGAGAACCGTTACCCCAGTTGGGCAGAGTTTGCACACGATCTGGCGCAGGCTTGCCGCGGCCGGAGGTTGAACATCCCAGCCGAGCAGATGGTCGATGTCGAAAAGTTCGACACCCTGCGTTCGTTCGCCTTCTTCGCGGATTTCTCTGATGTCGAACTCTGGGAAATCGTGCGTTTTTCTGAATGGAATCGCGTTTCACCCGGCGAGGTGATCATTCAGGACGGCAAGGCCGGCGACTGTTTCTATTTCCTCGCCGAAGGTGAACTGAAGGTCCTCAAGAACGGCATGATCCTTGATCTGCTGACCACAGGAGAGTGCTTTGGTGAGATGGCGGTGATCGGCAAAGCGAACTCGGTGCGCGGCGCGGATATCATTGCCCTGACCGATAGCAAGCTGGTGAGGATTACCGAAAGCGCTTTACAGGATTCTTCCGCTGCCTGTCGAATGCATTTCTACCAGTCTTTCCTTGCTGTACTCAGCGAGCGCCTGACGTCGGCGAACGTTCGTCTGGTGTCCTTCTGAAAGGGTACCCATCCCATGCCCACACTGCGGCACCCACCAGCGAATGGCTAGTGACCGCAAAACGGGGCCACACCGTTGGCTCCCATGAGTGCCTGCCTTTGATAACTCGTGCGAACGATGCCGGTGGTGGCATCGAACAGCACGTCGAAGCGTGCGAGCTGATTCCAGGCATCGCAATACTGCCACTCCCAGACCAGTTCGTCGCGTTCCTTGAAATAGGCGGTCCACTGTGGAGCAGGTGGACCGATCAGGCGTAGCACCGATTCCTGGTCGCTTTTTCCAGGCTCGATACGAGCAAAATGCTCCATGTCGAGCACCGCTTCAATCTGCTGCAGCCGCCCATCCGGAGCAATGAAGACCATGAACGTCTGGGTTCCTGCTGGCCCGCGCGGATAGGCCAGTTGCTCGCTGCCGTTAGCATTCTTCCAGCGGAGTGCCGGCGTTCCCATTGTCGCCACTACTTCCGGCAAGGTCGTCACACCGGGCTGCAAACCCCAGCCACTGTAACCAGCACAAGCCGAGAGCAGGGATACGCCGACCGGGGCCAAGAGGTATTGCCACCTCGACCATACAGTACTCATCTCTTGCCTAGACCATCAGTCATTGCCGCTGTGATTATCGTGCAGGTATTGTCGTGCGGTAAGCACTTGCCCTGCAAGCCGTCTCAAAATATATATTAGAACTCTCTAACTTTCATGACTCGCCACGCCACCCGCCGCCGCGCAATTGGCATCAGTACCACCCGGATCAGACCGGGTCGATGAGACCTTCGAACAGTTTCTGCAATTCACCCTCTTCATACATCTCGCGCATGATGTCGCAGCCACCGATAAACTCGCCGTGCACGTAAAGCTGCGGGATCGTGGGCCAGTTAGCATATTCCTTGATACCGTTGCGAATCTCAGCATTTTCCAGCACATTCACGCTGAGAAAGCCGGAAACTCCACAGGCCTTCAGAATTTGTACGGTAACCGCAGAAAAACCACACTGTGGAAATTGTGGAGTCCCCTTCATATAGAGGACCACTGGGTTATTGGTGACCTGCTCTTTGATCAGTTGCTGCACATCCATCACAACACCTCGCCATTTCTATAGTTGATAAAAATCATCGAATTAGTGTACCGATTGGCCACCCCCTCGTCAATACAGACAACCACCGCTGACTCTTTCGACCTTCGACAGATCCGGCCAGGAAGCCACCTTGGAAAAACCTGCACTCCACAACAAATCGCGCACTCTAGCTGCCTGATTGTAACCGTGTTCGATCAATAGCCAGCCATCCGGCAGCAGATGTCCGGCTGCACCGACGACGATTGCACGAACACAGGCCAGACCGTCGCCACCACTGATCCCATCGCTGAGTGCCATCAGCGGCTCAAAGGGAAGACCGTTCTGCTGAAGATGCGGATCCGCATACTCAACATAAGGTGGGTTGGCAACGATCAAGTCGAAACGTGCTCCGCCGAGTGGTGCGTACCAGTCGCCCGCAAGGAAATTGACCTCGACTGCATGCCGCGCGGCATTGATGCGGGCCACCTCAAGCGCCGCAGGAGACAAGTCTACCGCACTGACGATGGCCGCCGAGCGCAGGTATTTGAGGGTCACCGCCAAGACCCCGCAACCCGTACCGAGGTCTACGATCCGAGGCGCCTTTAATGGCTGCAGTCGTTCGATCGCCAGTTCGACCAGCAGTTCCGTTTCTGGGCGCGGAATCAGAACCGCTGGGGTGACAAGAAACTCAAGCGCATAAAATGCTGCCGAATTCACCAGATACGCCAATGGTTCCCCGTCAGAACGACGCTTGACGAGTACCCAGAGTCGCGCCAACTGATCAGTCGACAACGCTCGCTCCGGGCGGACCAGCAGATCGACATGTGTACAGCCGGCGACGTGCTGGACGAGCAAACGCGCATCCAGACGATCAATACTCAGGCTGGCTACGCGCCAAGCCTCGCCGATGCACATCACCAGCGGCTGCAACATTCAGCGCAGACCCATTGACGCAGGCCATTGCACAAAGCGCGGCATCAGAGTCAGAGCGATCGCTTCACGCGCTCTCGGCGAGCATCGCCAACTGATCAGCCTGATACTCGGCAGTCAGCGCAGCAATCAGGTCATCGAGATCACCGTCCATGACGGCCTCGAGCTTGTATAACGTCAGGTTGATGCGGTGGTCGGTCACTCGCCCCTGCGGGAAATTATAGGTTCGAATTCGCTCCGAGCGATCACCACTGCCAATCAGATTCCTGCGTGCCGACGCGATGTTCGCATGTTGCTCGCGCTCCTGCATGTCCCTGATACGCGCAACCAGTACTGACAAGGCCTGTGCCTTGTTCTTGTGCTGCGAGCGATCATCCTGACATTCCACGACAATGCCCGTCGGCAGATGAGTGATGCGTACGGCCGAATCGGTCTTGTTAATGTGCTGCCCACCAGCCCCCGAAGCTCGATAGGTGTCAATGCGAATCTCGGTCGGGTTGATCTGCACCTCCTCTAGCGCGTCGGCCTCGGGCATCACCGCCACAGTACAGGCGGACGTGTGGATACGGCCTTGCGTCTCGGTATCCGGAACACGCTGCACACGATGAGCACCTGACTCGAACTTGAGTCTGGAGTAAACACCCTGGCCGATGATACGCGCAATGACTTCCCTGTACCCACCGAGGTCCGAAATGCTTGCGGAAATGACCTCCACTTGCCAACCCCGGCGCTCGGCGTAACGCGTGTACATTCGGAACAGATTGCCTGCAAACAATGCCGACTCGTCACCGCCTGTGCCGGCGCGAATTTCGAGAAAGACATTGCGATCATCCTTGGCGTCCTTTGGCAGCAACAGTTTTTGCAGTTCTGCCTCGATCTCCGGTAGGCGCTCCCTGGCCCCTGCCACTTCGGCTTCAGCCAATTCCCGCATCTCTGGATCAGCCAGCATATCCAGCCCCGCACACAGATCGGACCGGAGCTGTCGCCAAGCCTGGTAAAGGGAAACCACCGGACCGAGTTCGGCATGCTCGCGCGATAGCTTCCGGTACTCGTCCATGTCACGTGTCGCCTCGCCGCTGGCCAGCATGCGATCGAGCTCGTAGAGACGACCGGTCAGATGCTCAAGTTTGTCGCGAATACTCTGGTTCATAGAAAATCGGTTCAGGCAGCGGTTCAGGCAGCGGTTCAGGCAAAAAGGCCGTGAAGAAAATCTTCTGGGAGTTGGTACGCCAGTAAAAGATCCATTCTCATTTGCCGAGATGGGAGTCCACATGCAAGTGAAAAAGCTGGGCTGCCAGAAGCGGCAAGTCGTCCCGGTCTCCAGCGGCATGGCTCAGCGCCTGCGTTGGTGCGTGCAGGAACTTGTTGGTCAGGCGGAGAGAAAATTGCTCTAGCACACGCGCCGGGTCGTCTCCTTTGGCCAACAACTTGAGTGCATGCTCCATTTCGTGCCGACGCGATCGTTCAGTCGCGTCGCGCAGCGCGCGAATGACCGGCACTGTACCACGCGTTGCCAACCAGCGTAGGAATCCATCGACACGCTCGGCAATGATTGCCTCTGCGTCAACGACTGCTGCCTGACGCGACTCGAGTCCCGACGCGACCAACTGAGCGAGATCATCAACCGTATACAGGAAAACATCGTCCATTTCGCCCACCTCGATCTCGATATCGCGCGGGACTGCGAGATCGACCATGAACATCGGGCGGTGACGACGCATCTTGATGGCACGCTCGACCATGCCCAGACCAATGATTGGCAGCGGACTAGCTGTACAGGAAATGATGATATCGAACTGCGACAATCTCTCGCCAAGCTCTTCGAGCCTGATCGCCGTTCCGCCAAAACGGTCAGCAAGCGATTGGCCGCGCTCCACCGTTCGGTTTGCAATGAGCACCTGTTTCGGCCGTTGTACCGCGAAATGTCTGGCGCACAGCTCGATCATCTCGCCGGCGCCAATCAACAGGAGCTTCTGATCGGAGATCCGCTCGAAGATGCGCTCGGCTAGGCGCACTGCGGCGGCAGCCATGGAAACGACGTTGACACCAATCGCCGTGGTCGAGCGCACCTCCTTTGCGACAGCAAACGAATGCTGGAAAAGTTTATGCAAGGTTGTGCCAAGGGTGCCAGCTTCCTCGGCCACACGTACAGCCTCCTTCATCTGGCCGAGAATCTGTGGTTCACCCAGAACCATCGAATCGAGTCCACTAGCCACCCTGAAGGCATGGCGAACAGCATCACGTTCGGGATAGGTGTAGAGGTATGGCTCGATTTCGTGGCGGGCTAGGCGATGATAGTCCGCCAGCCACTGGCTTGCTGCCTCTGGTACATCGGTGGCGAAGTAAACCTCGGTACGGTTACAGGTCGAAAGAATCGCTGCCTCCTGAACCGAATTTCCGCGTGTCAGGTCGGTCAACGCCTGGTGCACCCTTTCCGCGTGAAAGGCCACCTGCTCACGGACCGACAGAGGAGCTGTGTGGTGGTTGATACCAAGCGTAAACAGCGGCATTCTTGGCGGATGGTAGGCAGGAAAAGGCAGGATTGGCAAGGATTATATCATTGACAGTACATGCCCCCGCGCGCGCCATACGCATTCAGATCACATCCTGCGCCGGCTTGCCGATGAAATACCCTTGTGCGTAGTCCACACCAAAACTGCGCAACATGTTCAACGCGCGTTCGTCTTCAACGAACTCGGCGACAGTCTTCTTGCCAAATCCTCGTGCCACCTCGGTCAGTGCCCGGACAAAGACCTGATCGTCTGGACTGTCGACCAGCGTGCGCACAAACGATCCGTCGATCTTCACGTAATCAACAGGTAATTGCTTGATATAATTGAATGATGAAAATCCTACACCAAAATCGTCGAGCGAAAACGAACAACCCAGTTCACGCACAGCCTGCATGAACGCGCGGGCAGCTGAAAAATCCGACACGGCAGCCGTTTCGGTGATTTCAAAGACGACATGACTGGACAGCATTGGGTTGCGGGCAAGCTCTTCGCGAATGAAGGACAACATTCTGGCATCGTTAATGCTGACGCCTGACAGGTTGATCGAGAACTTATAGTCTCTCCCGACGGCAAACAAGGACAACATTTTGCCAAATACCTGATCAATCACGTGACGATCGATCTCGCGTATCAAGCCACTGTTTTCGGCGACCTCCATGAACGCTCCAGGCGGAATCAGCGACCCGTCGGAATCCCGCATGCGCACCAGCGCCTCGTAATGACTGACCTGCCGCGCACGGATATCTTGAATCGGCTGGTAATGGACGACAAATCCCCCATCCACCAGGGAACGGTTGATCATCTCCTTCCAATGCAAGCGCTCCTGTATCTTCTCCTGTTCACCCTCACCCTCGGAATAGAGGTGCCAACCTCCCCCGCCTTTGGCCTTGGCCTGATACATGGCGATGTCGGCATTGGCCAGAAGCTCCTTGACATCCATTTTCGCCTCGGAAAAGACCACAATCCCTATACTGGCGGAAATCCGATGGTTTGCTCCTAGTTCCGGGAATTTGATTTCGGCAAGGCGCTTGTTGATCTTCTCGGCCACCTGAATGGCTCCGTCCTGGTCGCATTCATGCAACAGGAGACCCAGTTCGTCGCCGCCCAGTCTCCCCAGCAGATCGCTGGCGCGTGCCACGTTGCTGACTTGGTCGGCGACGATACGCAACAGGGCGTCTCCTGCCTGATGGCCACTGACGTCGTTAACGTATCTGAACTCGTCGAGGTCGAGATACAGCAATGCCCCATCGTGCCCTGAACGACGCGCGCTGATCAGCGTTTGATCGAGCTCGTTCTGAAAATGCTGTCGATTGATCAGACCGGTCAGCGGGTCGTGTTCAGCCAGATAGTTGACGTGCGACTCGGCGCGTTTGCGTTCGGTATGGTCTACCCCAACCGAGAGAATCATCATCGCGTCACCAGAATGGCCAGACAGGCGAGAATGGCTCCAAGTGATTTCATAGGTTTGACCGCTCGTGCCCAGCAGAATCGACTCTGTCTGCACGTGCCGACGAATTCCTGCGGCGATGTCGCGCAAGGCCTGCTGAACAGGTGATGCCGGTGATGATCCGGCCGGACCGAGTAACTCGAAGAAACGCTTGCCAGGTAGCATTTCCTCATCGCAACCGAACAACAAACGCCCGTATCGATTCAGTGTGCGGATTCGACCGTCTGCGGACTGCGTCAGAATGATGACTTGTGCGGTGTCGAGAAGGCTCTTGCTAAAATCGCGTTCGACCGATATCCGCTGCAACATTCTCTGGGTCGCTGCAGAATGCGCTGCCACTTCGGCCTCCAAGGTCTCCAGTCGATACGACAGGGAGATTGCCGCTTCAGCCAGGTTGTCGATTTCGTCATCGAGCAAACGCCGAGCACGTGGCGCAATGCGCGCGCGTGCCTCGTTAAAGGCCCGGCGACCGAGCAGGGGTATTGCCAGCACGGCCTTGGTCATGCGCTGCAGTGGTGCGTGTACCAGCAGCGACAGCAATAGCAGCGACAGCAACGAAACCAGCAACTCGCCCTGTAAGCGGCTCAAGACCGATTGGCGAATGTCGGCCAGGGCTTCGGTCAGATCATCTATGACCACCATCATCGCCGGGAATGGCCCTCCCCTTGGAGCATCCAATGCCAGAAATAACAATTCGAACTGCTTGCCGTTGTAAGTCAGCGAGAGATGGGCATGGCCACTGGGGTGAAGAATCGGGGGAATCGACGTCAATTGATGAAGCAAGGCCCGATCTTTTCCCTTGCTGCTCAACTCGATCACCCGCAAGCCCACCTGTGGCAGGAAGGTCTCGTCCACGGCACCTCCCGCCACAGGCGGCGTCGGGATCAGGATGCCTAGATCAGCGCCACCAGACACACTTGGAAATGAGTTGATCACCTCGGCTGGTGAGCTGCCAAGGACCACCACCCCAGCAACCCGACCAGACGACAGAATCGGTGCTGCCGCAAACTCTGTACATACCTGCCGGCAGCGCGTCCAGTGCATGGCTCGCTCACTCTCAATGACGGCACGCACCTCTGCATCATGATCCGGATCAGCCAGAACATCGCTGGGCCAACTGGCCAGCGGCGGACCGGTCTTCGCATACACCTGCAAGGAGTCGATACCCAGGCCGAGTTGCAGGGCTGCCCAGTGGCTATCGAAGTGATTTCGCAGCAACTCATGTCCGTGCGGCGTCTGGAACAGGCTCACTCCGACAGAATCAAGCGCAGCCAGAACACCCGCGAGACCCTGCAGGCGTTGCCCGAAGTCATCGCGCAAGGTAAAGGCCTGCAGAACGAGGCGCTTGCGAGCCTCCGCACGCTGCAATTCGAAACGCGTCGTCAAGTCGTGAAAATGGAGCCAGGACAGCGCCCCATTGACCGACAGCATCACCACACCCAGGGTCAGCAGGATCTTCCACCTGAGGCTGAGGAATCTGTAACCGCTGCGCGCTTGCGACGCGGAATGACGATCCAGCATCACCGGTGACTAAAAGCGGAAGGAGGCTTGCAGCATGAAGTTGTCCCAGTAGCGACGCAAAGCCTGCGTGTCCGGATTGTCCTGTACCGCCAGGAAACCCGTACCGTCAACTCGGTGCACTTCAGCGCGCAACATGAACTGTGGGGTGACGTCAAAACGAAGCCCTGCCGTCCAGTCCTTGGCAAAGCGTGTAAAACCCGGTATCCCGGTGGCTGCGGCAAATCTCTTGCCATCACGATCATGGTTGTCGGCGTAATAGGCGTCGTAACGCAGCAAAGCCTCCCACCGGGGGGCCAGGCGGTAGCTCCCCTGCAGATAATAGCTTCGACCATCGGCAGTGCCATTGTAGAAAAAGCGGCCAAAGTCCGAGACAGAAGTTCGTCGGAAAGCGTATTCGCTGGTCAGGCTCCAGTTCTCGGCGTTGAACTGTGCGGACAGAATCAGTGGCGTCAGCTTGAATCGCCCGGCCTGCAGGCGGTCGCCAAAGCCCGGTTTGTAGCGCAGGTCGAGGCGAGTAGCGGTCAAGCCCAGACGATACATCCCGCCAGATCCCTCGTAGAAGACCTGCAAATCCGGCGCCAGACTGGAATCCAGATTGCCGGGTCGATGCAAGCCGACCAGAGCCACCTTGGCAGCATCCGTATCGGTCTGGGGCTGACCGTAAGCAAAACTGGCGAACATGCTCCCGGCATCACCATAGCGCTCTGCGTAGATCTCTGCTCCGTCGGCCGACACCGTCAGATTGCGTGTCCTCTCGAAATAGATCGATTGGGGCAGAATGATGCTGGGGCGGGTGAACGGCACATCGCGGGTCTTGTTGTACAAACCGTAGGCAGTTTTGATCCGTCCCAGACGAATCCCCGCGCGTCCCTCTTCTCTCGATAGTGGCGTCCAGTCGATCAAGCCGTAGTCGACCCGCACTCTACCATCATCGGTGCCACCAGCCCGATGTGAGAGCAGCTCGGCTGCCAGCTGCACATCGGAAGTCAGGCGCCACGATGCATTCATACCCACTTCCGTGAAATTCCTGTCCACCCGGTCGTCGCTGTACCCAAAGAAATTATTATCCGTGGTGTTCACCAGTGTCAGGGAGGCAAAGCCGTGCAACCGGAAGTCCCCGCCCATCAGGTCCAGGGAACGCACAGGCGCAGCCCACAGCAAGCACAAGCCAATCAGCGCCATACAAGGCGCGGCCCTAGCGAACCTTGAGTACACGCACATTCGGATTAACCTCGCTCGCCTTGACGTAACCAATCGCACCCGGAGTGGATGCCACTCTGGAGAGCATTTCCTGCGTTGAAGCGACCTGTTCGGGGTATCGTCCCTGCCCGGAAAACACCTGCCGGTCCCAGGCCATTCGCAATTGCTGAGGAAAAACCTGCAGCACGGTCTTGCTGAAGGTGGCATGCTCGGGGGCGTCATCCCTGAGAACGAATACCTTGACCAGGGTATCGGTTGGCCAATTCTGCAAGCGCATGCCAAAGATGGCGCGCAGGGAAGCTCTCGGAATGGTCTCTTCGCTGGTCGCCGGATTGGCAATCGCGACCATCGCCGGCTCAGCTGTCTGGGCATGCGCCACGGCAGCAAGCAGCGCGTTTGCCAGCAGACAGAACAATAGCAATCGCCGCAGCAAAGCCACGAATTTAATGGGAAGAATTTTCTGCATCACGGCACATGCTACCAGACAAAGCTTCCGACGACCCAGCCAGCGTTGGTCAACGGGGCCTTTGCTCCTGCGCACAGCCGGCAAACCACCATGGTCAATTCAACTAGATTCCAGAACCACCCTCTTCCATAGTCTTTCCTGGCGCGGCAAAAACCCTGAGCTGACGAGGCTTAAACCATACCAGCTGTCCTTCGGCAAGCGCCAATATCGTAGCCCGCTCGCGAGTTAACTCAACCTCAATCAATTCCGAAGCATGCGCCAGCTCGACACGTACCCATGGCCCGATGGCATGCACTTCCTGTACCATCGCCTCTAGGCTACCGGTCACCGGGTGGTGTTCGATCTCGATATCATGCGGTCGGACAAACGCCGTGACACCACTTTCCGGCCCACCTTCAAGACGCTCCGCAGCGACCTCCGCCCAGGCACCATGGACACGACTATGAAAGACGTTGACATTGCCAAGGAACTGATAGACGAAAGGTGTTGCCGGATTTGAATACACATCGTCGGGAGAGCCGATCTGCTCGATCCTCCCCTGGTTCATTACTACCACGCGATCAGCAACCTCCAGCGCTTCTTCCTGATCGTGTGTCACGAAGACGCTGGAAATCTGCATTTCATCGTGCAAGCGCCGCAGCCAACGCCGCAGTTCCTTGCGCACCTGGGTATCCAACGCACCGAAGGGTTCATCAAGTAGCAGCACCCTCGGTTCAACGGCGAGCGCACGTGCTAGGGCTATACGCTGACGCTGACCTCCTGAAAGTTGCGAGGGATAGCGATCGGCCAACCAGTCGAGCTGCACGAGCTTGAGTAATGCCGTAACCCGGCTACGGATCTCGGCCTCTGCCGGACGCACTTTTCTCGTTTTGACGCGCAGACCGAAAGCGACGTTTTCGAACACCGACATGTGCCGGAACAAGGCGTAGTGCTGGAACACAAAGCCGACCTTGCGATCGCGTGCATGCACATGTGCCACTTCCTCGCCCGCGAACAGCACCTGCCCAACGTCGGCGCTTTCCATGCCGGCAATGATGCGCAGTAGTGTGGTCTTACCGCAACCTGATGGACCGAGCAAGGCAACCAGTTCGCCCGTCGGAATGTGCAGGTTGATGCCTTCCAGTGCCACAAAGTTACCGAAGCGTTTGCCAATCCCACGTATTTCGATGCTCATCAGAACAGTTCAGAAAAGGTTCTTGCAGGGATCCGCGTGCAAGCGACACGGAAAAGTCGGGAGCAAGTTGCGAGCACTCCTGTCTCAGGTCTCTTCTGTCGGCAAGTCCGCCAACAGCATACTGTTTTCGCGGCGCATTCGCCATTCGACGACGGTCTTGGCAAGTAATGTCACCAGCGCAAGCAAAGCCAGCACCGATGCTGACGCGAAAGCGCCCACCGCGTTGTATTCGTTGTACAGAATTTCCACATGTAATGGCAGGGTATTGGTCTCGCCGCGAATATGCCCGGAAACCACCGATACCGCACCGAACTCACCCATCGCCCGAGCGTTGGCAAGGATCACGCCGTAAAGCAGACCCCACTTGATATTTGGCAGTGTTACGCGGCGGAACATCTGCCAGGCACTGGCACCGAGCGAGAGGGCAGCCTCTTCTTCTTCCGTCCCTTGCGATTGCATCAGCGGAATCAACTCGCGAGCGATGAACGGCGAGGTAATGAACAGGGTGACAACGATGATCCCTGGCAGCGCAAACACCACCTTGATGTCATGTGCCGCCAGCCATGGCCCGAAAAGCCCCTGGGCACCGAAGATCAGCAGAAAGACCAGACCCACGACCACCGGCGATACGGCAAACGGCAGATCGATCAAGGTAATCAGCAAGCTCTTGCCCCTGAAATCGAACTTGGCGATCGCCCATGCTGCTGCGACACCAAAAACGACGTTGAACGGTAGTACGAAGAACGCGACAAGAAGTGTCAAGCCAATCGCAGAACGGGTTTCAAGATCGTTCAAGGCGCCGGCGTATGCTGTCCAACCTGCGGCAAAAGCCTCTACAAAAACTGCCAGCAAAGGCAAGACAAGAAAGAAGAAGAGGAATCCGAGCCCGACAACCAGCAGCAGAGCACGCAACCAGCGCGGTTCGGCGTTTACCCGCCGCAAGCGCCCGTTCACTGGTGCGCTCCCATGCTTGGCGAACATCCACTGTGCCGATTCATCGCCCACCACTGCAAGGCGTTTACGGTGAGCAGCAGCACAAAGGAAATGATCAGCATGACCATCGCCAAGACGGTCGCGCCAACGACATCATACTGTTCGAGTTTGGAGATGATCAGCAAGGGCGTGATTTCCGAGATCAGGGGCATGTTGCCAGCAATGAAAATGACCGATCCGTATTCTCCGACAGAACGTGAAAAGGCCAGTGTGAAACCAGTGAGTAGCGCGGGGAAGATCGCCGGAAAGAGGACACGGATGAAGGTCTGCCAGCGCGAAGCACCCAGTGATGCGGCAGCCTCCTCGACCTCCGACTCGATATCCTCGATCACCGGTTGTAGCGTGCGAACGACAAAAGGCAGACCGATAAAAGTCAGGGCAACGACGATGCCAAACGGCGTGAACGCCACCTTGACGCCTAGCGGCTCAAGGTATCGGCCAATCCAGCCATTGTCCGCATAAAGGGTGGCCAGGGTAATTCCGGCCACCGCCGTCGGCAATGCAAAGGGCAGATCGACCAAGGCATCAATGGCACGCTTGCCTGGGAACGAGTAGCGCACGAGAATCCAGGCGACGATCAGACCAAAGAAGGCATTGATCGTCGCGGCCAGCAAAGATGCACCGAAGGTCACGCGATACGAAGCCAGTGCTCGTTCGCCCGTGGCGATCACCCAGAGATCGGCCGGGCCCAGCTGACTGGCCCGGAACGCCAGGCCGGAAAGCGGCAGCAGGACCAGCAACGACAGGTAAGCCAGGGTACAAGCCAGCGACAGGCCGAAACCGGGCAGGATCTGTCGGCGGGTAGCCGGTCTCAAACAGGACGATGACCAGGCAGCCACGGCAAGGCACCTACTTCTGCTGATAGATCTGGTCGAAGGTCCCGCCATCCCGGAAGTGCGTCGGATAGGCCCTGGCCCAGCCGCCAAAAACCTCGTCGACGCTGAAAGTCTTGATCGGGGGAAACTGCGCAGCGTACTTTTTCAGGATCTCCTGGTTTCGCGGCCGCAAATAGTTCTGAGCGGCGTTTTCCTGGCCCACCGGCGACCACAGGAAATCGAGATAAGCCTGCGCCGCCTTGCGCGTACCTTTCTTGTCGACCACCTTGTCGATGATGGCAACAGGAAATTCGGTGAGGATCGACAACGAAGGGTACACCACTTCGAACTCGCCTTTACCGAACTCACGGGCAATCAGTTCGGCCTCACTCTCGAAGGAAATCAGCACATCACCGATCTTCCGCTGCATGAAAGTGGTGGTCGCATCGCGACCACCGGCGGCGAACAAGGGGACGTTCTTCAGCAGCCGGGCAACGAAATCCTGCGCTGCTCGGTCGTTGGCACCGGCCTGACTGAGTGCGTAGCCCCACGCGGCAAGATAGGTGTAACGGCCATTGCCGGTGTTCTTGGGATGCGGCAGGATCACCTGGACTCCCGGTTTGACGAGATCGTTCCAGTCCTTCAAGCCTTTCGGGTTACCCTTGCGAACGATGAACACCATCGTCGACGTGTAGGGCGACGCGTTGTTTGGAAATTTCTTCGCGTAATCCTTGGCCACCAGCCCCTTCTCGGCAAGAAAGTCGACATCGGACGCCTGATTCATGGTCACCACATCGGCTTCCAGACCGTCGGCGACGGCCCGCACCTGCTTGCTCGATCCCGCGTGTGACTGTTTCAACTCGATCGACTCACCGGAAAGCGTTTTCCAGTGTTTCTGGAACATCGGGTTGTAGTCCTTGTAAAAATCCCGGGCAACGTCGTACGAGACGTTAAGCAGGCTGCTGCCTTCTGCAAAAGCCCAGGTGACAGAAAAAGTTAACGTCAGGGCCAGGAACAACCGGCGAATCACTCGTAACATATCCGACTCCAGAAAAGTATTGCCACTATAGCCAAGGGTTTTAGAACCACAAAGCCTCAATGCTTATTTATTTATACCTACAAGAGCTATGACGCCTGGAAACCGGTAAAAAAAAGCCACGGCGTACCGTGGCTTGTCATTTGGAAAACCTGATCAAACGCGTGTCGGCAGCTTACCCGTTACTGATGCACTTTCCATCCAGCGCTTGATGCGATTGGCGTCGCCAATGCGGGTCTGCTTGCCGGCTGAGTCAAGCAGCACGATCACAACTGGCTTGTCCGCAACACGCGCCTGCATGACCAGACACTTGCCGGCTTCCTGAATGTAACCAGTTTTCGACAACCCGATCTCCCAGGTCGGACTACTGACCAACTGATTGGTGTTGTGAAAGTCGAGCTCGCGGCCCTTGACTTCGGTACGCACCCCAGGGGTTGTCGAGAACTCGCGAATCAAGGGATAGTGATGTGCCGCCGCAACCATTCGTGCCAAGTCATGTGCCGTGGAGACATTGTTGCTATTGAGACCAGTGGGATCCTCAAAATGCGAACTGCTCATCCCGAGCGAGGCCGCCTTACGATTCATCGCCGCGACGAAAGCCGGCAAGCCACCCGGGTAATGGCGTCCGAGAGCATTGGCTGCGCGGTTCTCTGAGGACATCAGCGCAAGGAGCAGGGCCGTTTCACGCGTAATCACCGCACCTACTCCGAGGCGTGAACGGCTACCTCGCAGATAGTCAACATCCTCATCGGTGATCGTAATCGGCGACTGAAGATTGGGCATGCTGTCAAGTACGACCATCGCCGTCATCAGTTTGGTGATCGATGCAACCGGCACAATGGCGTTGGCGTTCTTTTCGTACAGCGGCTCACCACCGTCCTGGGCAATCACCAGTGCGGATCCCGACTGGACGGCCAAACGGCCCGGATCCTGCCAGAGATCGACATGACCGGCAAGAACTCTGGTCAGATTCTTTTTCTGGAACGAATGCGTCAACCCACCGTTTGCCTCTGGCTGGACATACTTACCGATCCGAGCGACGTGTGCGGACTCAGCCACTCGAACCCCTGACTTGTCCTTACGAGCCAAAGGTACAGCCATCCCGTGTCGGGTTGGCGGTAAAGCCTTGTCCTTGCCGGCGATTGGCTGGACCCCGCCCCGGTTCCCCGAAGAACGTGAAGAATTCGCCCGGGCCACCGGCTCGACCTTGCCCTTCTGGGCGACTGCTTCCCCTTTGCCTTTCTGTACGACCGGCAAAGCCTTTCTCTTCTGTGACTCAGTCTTGCCTTGACCCTTCTCCAGCGCATGGGCCTCCCCCACCGTCAGCGTCGCCGTTCCCACCATGGCGCCCAGCAGCAATGCTGCTCTCAATGTCATCCGCATTGCAAACCTCCTGCATGATCCAATATTTTGACCATTCTACAGCAGACCGCTGTCTGAACACTATAGCTCATGAAAAAGAAAGAGATACATAGATGATATGATAAATCACATCAAGCGTGTTCAGCATTCAAGGAAAGCTTTGACTTCTCCACGACGCGCCATCGTGTCCTTGTAGCCGAGGTCGATCAATGCCTGGGTATAGGGTTGTTCGAAGAGGAGGTAACTGGTCAGAGCCCCGCCGCGTCGATTCATCGCCCCCAAGCCGCGCAACAACGTTCTCACCGTCAGGGGCAACGCACGGGTATGGCGTGCGGCAAGGTAATCAATACGTTCGGATGGAGTGATGGTCAAAGACTGCACGGACCGCAGCCCAATATCCCCGCTGGTCAGCAAATCTTCCGGGATTTTCGAGATAGCTTGGTTGATTCGCTCCATCCGTTCGACATCAACAGCCAGACTATCCAGAAAGATCGATGACAGCACATGCCCGGCAATCTGTGCCAGGGTCGGATAGCTCTGGGAACTCTGCCGCCCCGTCGTATCGTTTATTTGCGCGACGCCGATGATCAGGATTTTCTCTGCGCCGAGATGGATAGCAGGCGAAATTGGGGCCTGTTGGCGCATCGACCCATCGCCAAAATACTCGCGATTGAGGTACACCGCAGGAAAGATGAAAGGGAGCGCACTCGATGCCATCAGATGTTCAACCGACAGATGTGCGCGACAGCCAACGCGATTCGTACGCTGCCATCTCTCCACCTCTGGATGCCCCTGAAAGAAACTGACGCCATGCCCCGTCGTGTAGCCCGATGCAGTAATGCTGAGAGCGTAAAGTGCGCCACTGGAGATGCAGCGGTCTATGTTGCCGAAATTCAATCGCTGTTCGAGAAGCCTGCGCAGCGGCTGATTATCCAGCAACGAACGCGGACTGCGCTGAATTACCCAGCCCAACAACAATGCACTCAGCCAGCGGGCCCCGGCGATTCCCATCCCTAGAGGATCAGACCGATAGATTTGCCCTGCGTGCATGTTACGCCAGACATCCGCCAGCGCTTCCACGGCAGAGCTGAAGTTGTTGGCATGACACGCCAGAGTAGCTGCATTGACGGCACCGGCAGAGGTGCCGCAAAGTATCGGGAATGGATTGGTCGTCGGGTCGCCGAGCAATTCACGAATGGCCAGCAGAGCGCCCACCTGATACGCGGCCCGCGCGCCTCCGCCACCAAGAACAAGAGCAGTTTTTAACATCCTCAGCTTACCGATGTCCGCTTGCCGGCTCAGATGCCGTCGTAATCTTCACCGGCGCACTGGCAGCAATCCCGAATGTTATGGTCGCTGCTACGCGCAGAGGAGGATGGGAACTCAGCGCTCATTCATCAGCTTGTCGACCACCGTCAGCGCGGTCATGTTGACAATCCGTCGAACCGTCGCCGTCGAAGTCAGGATATGTACCGGATGTGCCGCCCCGAGCAGGATCGGTCCAATCGTCAGATTATCGCCTGACGCAATCTTCAGCAAATTGAATGAAATATTGGCTGCATCAAGGGTCGGCATGATCAGCAGGTTGGCTGTCCCCTTGAGACGCGCATCACTGGGGAATACCCGCTGCCGGATATGCTCGTCAAGTGCCGCATCACCGTGCATTTCGCCCTCAAGCTCCAGGCGCGGCGCGCGTTCCTTCAATAACTGCAGGGCCGTGCGCATCTTCAGTGCAGTGGGCGTGTTCGCTGAACCGAAGGACGAATGCGAGAGCAGTGCGACACGCGGGGTCACGCCAAAGCGGCGAACCTCGTCAGCAGCCAACAGAGTCATATCCACCAACTGCTCTGCCGACGGATCGTAACTGATGTAGGTATCGGCGATGAATAGCGTGCGATCCGGCAATACCAGGAGACTCATCGCGTAGAGGTTGCGAACTCCCGGCGCCAGGCCGATGACATTTTCCACATACTCGCGATGCACGTCATGGCGACCGAAAGTACCGCAGATGAGGCCGTCAGCATCGCCCATGCGCACCATCATCGCGCCGAACAGCGAAGCGCGACGCCGTACCTCACGCCTGGCAAACTCGACCGAAACGCCTTTGCGCTCCATCAAACGCCGGTATTCCCGCCAGTAAACATCGAAGTGCTCGTCGAAGAACTCGTTGTTGTCGGCGTATACGACATCGAAGTCTACCCCGGGAGACACACGCAGGTTCAATGCCTCGAGCTTACGAGTGATGTCTTTCAAGTCGCCAATCAGAATCGGCCTCGCGATCCCCTCGTCAACGATCACCTGCACGGCACGCAGCACTCGATCATCTTCTCCTTCCGCAAAAACGATGCGCCTGGGAGCTTGCTTGGCCTGCGAGAAGACCGGTTTCATGATCAGGCCGAAGTGATAAACGAATTCGTCCAGACTTTCCCGATAGGCTTCGAGATCCTTGATGGGTCTGCTTGCCACCCCGGATGCCATGGCCGCTTCGGCAACCGCCGGTGCAATCTTGCCGATCAGGCGCGGATCGAAAGGATTCGGAATCAGATACTCCGGTCCGAAGTTGGAGTGCTTTTCGCCATACGCCTTAACCGCAACCTCGGATTGCTCGACGCGTGCGAGTTCAGAGATCGCCCTGACTGCGGCCAACTTCATCGCTTCGGTAATGGTGGTCGCGCCGACATCGAGGGCACCGCGAAAAATGAAGGGAAAGCACAGAACGTTATTGACCTGGTTCGGGTAGTCCGAACGGCCGGTAGCAATGATCGCGTCGTCGCGGATCGCCTGCACGTCTTCAGGCCGGATTTCCGGATTTGGATTCGCCAATGCCATGATCAGTGGTGCAGGCGCCATCCTCGCCACCATCTCCTGCTTGAGAACTCCACCGGCCGACAACCCGAGAAAGACGTCGGCACCCTCGATCACGTCGGCCAATGTACGGGCATCGGTCCGCTTTGCGTAACGCCCCTTGATTTCGTCCATGTCTTCGACGCGGCCCTCATAGACCAGGCCCTTGATGTCGGTTACCCAGATGTTCTCGACCGGGATGCCCAGCATCACCAGCAAGTCCAGACAAGCGAGTGCGGCGGCGCCGGCCCCCGAGGTGACCAGCTTGACCTGATGCAGTTCCTTGCCCTGCAGGAACAAGCCATTGAGAATGGCCGCGCCAACAACGATCGCCGTGCCGTGCTGATCGTCGTGAAAGACCGGAATCTTCATCCTTTCGCGCAATTTCTTCTCGACATGGAAGCACTCCGGTGCCTTGATGTCTTCGAGGTTGATGCCACCAAAAGTCGGCTCCAGGGACGCGATGATTTCTACCAGGCGATCGGGATCGCGTTCCTCGATTTCCAGATCGAAAACGTCAATGTTGGCGAACTTTTTGAACAATACCGCCTTGCCTTCCATCACAGGTTTGGCTGCCAGCGGGCCGATTGCTCCAAGGCCAAGTACTGCGGTGCCATTGGTGATGACGCCGACCAGATTGGCACGTGAGGTCAGCGTGCTCGCTTCGCCCGGCAGGGCGGCAATCTCTTCGCAGGCGGCCGCTACCCCCGGAGAGTAGGCCATCGACAGGTCGTACTGGTTGGCCAGTTGCTTGGTCGGCTGTATCGATACCTTGCCCGGCTTGGGATGGCGATGGTAGTACAGGGCGGCAGTCCGTAACTGGTCTTTTTCTTTCTTCATCGTTCACTCTCCTGACGGGTATCAATGTACAGCAACATCGTATGGCTGACCGACAACCCACTCGCTTTCGTCAGATCGCGGATGCCTTCCCGGTGGACCAACATCTGTCGATGGAGCGTTGGTGCAGGTCGGACCTGTGGCATAATTACACAAACTACGACCTCCTTGTAGCACCCGTGCCTCGCATGCTGTTATCCGCCCTGCACCCGGCTTGTTTTTCACCCGCCGCGACCGACGCGCCGCACCCAAATGGGCCGGAAATCCATTCCGCCTTCCGGCCGTTTTTCCCTGCCCGCGCCGCTCCACGGTAACTTCTGCTTCTCTACCTTCCTTCGAGAGTGATCACCATGAACCAGACCGTTTCCATCAATGCCCCTGATTACGTCAAACATGAACGCCTGAAGCAATGGGTTGCGGAGATTGCAGCCCTCACCGAGCCGGCCAATGTCGTCTGGGCCGACGGTTCCGAGGAAGAATACGACCGGCTTTGCGCCGAACTGGTCGCCGCCGGCACTTTCACCAAGCTCAAGAAGCGCAAGAACTCCTTCCTCGCATTTTCCGATCCATCCGACGTGGCTCGCGTCGAGGATCGCACCTACATCTGTTCCGAGAAGAAGGAAAACGCCGGCCCGACCAATAACTGGGAAGATCCGGCCAAGATGCGTGAAATCCTCGGCGGCCTGTTCAAGGGCTGCATGAAGGGTCGCACGATGTATGTGATCCCGTTCTCGATGGGTCCGATCGGATCGCCGATCGCCCAGATCGGTATCGAGATCAGCGACAGCGCCTACGTGGTGGTCAACATGCGCATCATGACTCGCATGGGCAAGGCGGTGTTCCCTATGCTTGGAACCGATGGCGAGTTCGTTCCCTGCGTGCACTCGATCGGCGCCCCCAAGGAGCCCGGCCAGGCTGATCCGCGCTGGCCGTGCAACCCGACCACCAAGTACATCGTACACTATCCCGAAACCCGCGAAATCTGGTCCTACGGATCGGGTTACGGCGGCAACGCACTCCTCGGCAAGAAGTGCCTGGCTCTGCGCATCGCGTCGAACATGGCCCGTGACGACGGCTGGATGGCAGAGCACATGCTGATCCTCGGCGTGGAATCGCCCAGCGGCAACAAGCACTACGTCGCCGCCGCTTTTCCGTCAGCCTGCGGCAAGACCAACTTCGCCATGCTGGTCCCACCCAAGAGTCTCGGCGGCTGGAAGATCACCACCATCGGTGATGACATTGCCTGGATCAAGCCACGTGTCGGCAAGGATGGAAAAACCCGCCTGTACGCCATCAACCCAGAAGCCGGATTCTTCGGTGTGGCGCCAGGTACCAACGACAAGACCAACTTCAATGCCATGGCTTCGCTCGCCGAAAACACCATCTTCACCAACGTCGCGCTGACCGACGACGGCGACGTCTGGTGGGAAGGCATGGGCCCGGCACCGGCGCACGCCATCGATTGGCAGGGCAACGACTGGACGCCGGAGATTGCCAAGGAGAAGGGCACCAAGGCCGCACACCCGAACTCCCGTTTCACTGCCCCTGCGTCACAGTGCCCGTGTATCGACGAGAAATGGGAAAGCACCGAAGGGGTGCCCATTTCGGCTTTCCTGTTCGGTGGCCGGCGCGCCTCGACGGTGCCACTGGTCTGCCAGACGCTGGACTGGGAGCACGGCGTCTACGCCGCCGCCACGCTCGGTTCTGAAACGACTGCAGCCGCCTTCGGTCAGCAGGGCGTCGTTCGTCGCGATCCGTTTGCCATGCTGCCGTTCTGCGGCTACCACATGGCCGACTACTACAGCCACTGGCTGAAGATGGGCAGCGCAGCCGACACACCCGTGCCGATCTTCATGGTCAACTGGTTCCGGATGAACGAAAAGGGCCAGTTTGCCTGGCCAGGCTTCGGGGATAACGCACGCGTCCTCAAGTGGATCATCGAACGCTGCGAAGGCAAGGCTGCCGCCAGGGAAACCATCCTCGGCTCGATGCCTAATTACGAGGACATCGACTGGGCCGGCGTTGAATTCTCCAGGGAAGAATTCGCCGGGGTCACCAGCCTTGACAAAGAGGCCTGGTTGAGCGAACTCGAGGGTGTCAAGGACTGGTTCGCGAAGATGGGCGACAAGATGCCTGCCCAACTCGTAGACATCCGCGACAAGTTCGAGAAGGCATTCCAGGCAGTCTGAGCATCAGAGAACAACCAGAGGCCGCCTCCGGGCGGCTTTTTTTGGCCAGCTTCCTGCCTTGTGGTTAAACTGCTGGCTTTCACCAAACCGATTCCAACCATGCCGACCTTTCCCGCCAGCCGCCTCGCCAACATCGCCCCCTTCCATGTCCTGGAGTTGATGGCGCGAGCCAGGGCACTTGAAGCCGAAGGTCGCGACATCATCCACATGGAAGTCGGTGAACCCGACTTCCCAACACCGGAACCGGTCATCGCCGCGGTCCAGACAAGTCTTACGAGCGGTCGTGTGTTCTATACGCCCGCACTTGGCCTGCCCGAATTGCGCCATGCCATCGCCGACTTTTACCAGACACGTTATGGGATCAGCATCCCCGCTGCCCGCATAGCGGTCACTGCGGGGGCCTCTGCTGCCCTGCTGCTGACCCTCGCCTGTCTAGTTGAAGTGGGCAGTGAATGGCTGCTCAGCGATCCTGGTTATCCGTGCAACCGTCACTTCATCCGGAGTTTTGAAGGTGTTCCGATCGGCATCCCGGTCGGCCCGGCGAGCAACTTTCAACCCACCCCGGCAGATTTCGAAGCGCACTGGAATGAACGCTCAGCCGGGGTACTGCTCGCTTCGCCGGCCAACCCCACCGGCACCATGCTGAGCGGCGAACAACTGGCAGCGATCGCTGAATTCGTTCGCCAACACCAGGGACAACTGATTGTCGATGAGATCTATCACGGCCTCACCTATGAGGGCGACGCTCAAACCGCGCTGCAATTCGGCGACGACATTTTTATCGTGCAGAGCTTCTCCAAGTATTTCAACATGACCGGCTGGCGACTCGGTTGGCTGGTCGTCCCCGAACGTTTCGTCCGCGACATCGAAAAGCTCGCACAGAATCTCTACATCTCGCCATCGATGCCGGCACAGCATGCCGCGCTCGCGGCCTTTGCGCCGACGACGATCAGCATCCTCGAAGCACGACGCGCAGAGTTTCGGCGGCGGCGCGACTTCCTGGCGCCGGCGCTCGCAGACCTCGGTTTCCAGCTCACGGCTAGGCCGCAGGGTGCCTTCTATCTCTACGTCGACTGCAGCGCCCTGACCAGCAACAGCGATCGCTTCGCTCGTGACCTGATCGAGTCGGCCGGTGTCGCGACAACCCCTGGCCTCGACTTCGGCACGCATGCACCGAACCAGCATATGCGGTTTGCTTACACGACCACACTCGAACGTCTCGCCGAGGCGGTCGACAGAATTCGCCGCTTTCTGGGTTGAGCGGCGTGCGTTGACCTTTCCCAGGACTGGCTTTGACCGGTTTTCTCGCTCGACGCGCCCTGACGCTCAGCGCAAGACCCCGGGAAGATCGCCGATGGCTGCCAGACGCTGCCAGTCGAAGCAGGGGCCGGGGTCGGTCTTGCGGCCTGGCGAGATGTCGCTGTGCCCGGCAACCGCTGCAATCGGGTAATGAACACACAACAGCCGCAGCAGTTGCAGTAGACGCAAGTACTGTACATCCTCGAATGGCAGCTCGTCACAGCCTTCCAGCTCAATCCCCAAGGAAAAATCATTGCACCGCGGTCGCCCCTGCCAGGAGGAGAGGCCGGCATGCCAAGCACGCTGCCGGCAGGAAACAAACTGGATCAGCTCGCCATCGCGACGAATGAGAAAATGCGCCGAGACGCGCAAATGGCTGATCTGCGCGAAGTAGGAATGGGCGGCGGCGTCGAGCTGATTGGTGAACAAGTGCACGATACCCTCACCACCGAACTGTGCCGGTGGCAGGCTGATGGCATGGACAACAATCAGCGAAATGGCCTCGCCCAGCGGACGTTCATCACAATTGGGCGATTCGATGTGCCGCACGCCCTCAAGCCAGCCGTCAGGCCTGATTTCCGGGCCTGTCGCCCAGCACAGGGAACTCACTCCTCGATACCGAGCCGCTCGATGCGGTAGCGCAATGAACGGAAAGTCACCCCGAGCAGTCTGGCCGCTGCGGTACGGTTGAACGCCGTCTTGGCCAGGGCATCGAGAATCGCTTGCCTCTCGACACGGTTGATGTAGTCGTCGAGCGTTTCATCTTCGCGGCCCACGCTGCCACTGGCCGCCTTTTCCGGTGCCAACTGCAGATCGTCGAGATTCACCGTAGCGTTGTTACACAGTGCGGTGGCCCGCTCGAGGATGTTTTCGAGTTCTCGCACATTACCTGGAAAACTATACGCTTGCAGGGCCGCCAGGGCTTGCGCTTCCAGTTGTGGCGGATGTGCTCCGCAGATGCGTACCAGTAATGCCTCGACCAGGGGCTCGATATCCTCTTCGCGTTCGCGCAAAGGCGGCATTTTGAGTTCGATGACGTTCACCCGGTAATACAGATCCTGGCGGAAGGTTCCGGCATCGACACAGTCACTGAGCAAACGGTGAGTCGCCGAAATGATGCGCACATCGACCGCTTCTTCAACTGTGCTGCCCACCTTGCGTATCTTTTTTTCCTGAATGGCCCGCAACAGTTTGACCTGCATCGGCAGCGGCAAATCAGCCAATTCGTCGAGAAACAGCGTTCCCCCATGAGCAGCCTGGAAAAATCCCTCGCGATCGCTGTCCGCACCCGTGAATGCGCCCTTGCGATAACCGAAGAATTCGCTCTCCATCAGATGCTCGGGAATCGCTCCACAATTCACTGGCACGAAGGGAGAGGCACGACGGGCACTCTGATCGTGTATCAGGCGCGCAGCCAGCTCCTTGCCGGTCCCCGACTCCCCGGAGATATAGACCGGTGCCTGAGTGCGGGCCAATTTGTCAATCATCTGACGGACATGCTCGATCGCCGCTGAAGGCCCAATCAGTTGGGCGGCCAGGTCCACCGGTTCTTCCCCGAGCACACCAGCCCGACGACGCGGCAAACTGAGCGCTGATTTGATCAAGCTGCGCAATTGCTCCAGCGCTACCGGTTTGGCCAGATAGTCAAAGGCACCTGCCTTGAGCGCGGCCACCGCGTTCTGGGTACTGCCGAAAGCCGTGATCACTGCGACGGGGGTCTCGCCGTAGCGCTCACCGATCAACCGAACGATCTCCAGGCCCTCGCCGTCAGGGAGACGCATGTCGGTCAGACAGAGTTGATAGCGCTGCTGCCCAAGCAATACACGTGCCTCCGTCACACTCCCCGCACAGTCTGCCGAGAGCCCCATGCGCGCCAGCGTCAGATCGAGAAGCTCACGAATATCCGCTTCATCGTCGACCACCAGCACTCTCGCCAACTCGCCACGCGGACGCCGTTCAGTTTTGCCAGCTAACACCCAACCGATCTCCCCAAGAGACAGAAATCGGCACCTGGCCCCGATTTCTGGAGTTCAAGTTGCGCCCCATTTGCTTCACACAACTCACGCGCGATGTAAAGACCCAGACCGGTACCGCGATGATGCGTGGTAAAGAACGGTTCAAAGATCTGTTCACGACAAGTATCGTCAACGCCCTGCCCATCGTCAATGACATGGAGTTCCAATTGACCATCGGCGGGGGCATCACAAACCAGCAGGCAAATACTATTCGCAGCACGCTGTGAATGCCGCAATGCATTGCCCATCAGATTCCACAATACCCGATGAAAATGCGAACGATCGAAACAAAGGGTGGCGACTCCTGATATCTCAAGACCGACCACCTCTGCCGGTAAGTTTTCCTTAACCCGATATTCCTCGATGAACGAAGGCAGAACCTCGCGCAGGTCGATCCGTTCACGATAGCTGCGGTCGCGGCGGCCAAGTTCGAGAATATCGTTGACGATACGCTCCAGACGCTGAGTATTGTCGAGAACGATGCGCAACAGGCGCTCATACAACTCTCCACGCCGCTCTTCACGGAGTAACTCGCCGGCATGACTGATCGCCGAGAGCGGATTGCGAATCTCGTGCGCGATGTTAGCAGTCAGCCGCCCGAGAGCAGCCAGTTTGATCTGCCGTGCCTGTTCCTGCAAACGGCCGATATCCTCGAGAAAAACGAGCACATCGTTTTCAGTGCTCGCAGTGCCAACGAAGCGCGCTCGCAATTGCATGCCACTGGCTGGCACGCTGACCAACGCATCCTCATCACCAGGGTCCCGACACCAGTCAACGAAACCCTGCATCAGTTCAGTCGAACACTCGCTGACCTCACTGCCGCCATGCAATGCCAGCAGTTGCCTGGCGCGAGGGTTGCTTTGCCTGACCTGGCCAGTGCGGCTGAGGACCAGCACGCCATCCTGCATCTCTTCGATCACACGCTGGCTGATCACCGTCTGGTTGTTCAGGTCAACGCCACGCTGTCTTGCTAGTACCTCGTTGGTAATCACCCGACGGGCCAGCAGGCGGGCCGATACAGCGACCGCAAAGAACCCGGCACAGAAGATCCCGGTGTGGAAGAATCCGGCAGCATCGAAGTCATTATGCAGTGTTGCCCGGTAAGACTGTTCAAAGAGAACGGCCAGTGTGGCCATCGCCGCATAGAATAATACTAGGCGTCCCTGCCCGACCAAACCGGCACCGGCCAGTGTCACCAGCAACATGGATCCGAGTCCGCTACCCAGCCCGCCGCCGACGTGAATCAGCCACGTCACCACCACCACATCAACCATGACGCTAGCAGTAAGCTGCATGCTGGCATGCTGGCGATGGCGATACGCCAGGATCACCGTCAGTGCAGTGCTCACCAGGTAGGCACTGGCCAGCAGCAGGTGCAGCAAGCCCTGTTGCGGTGTCAGCACAAGCAGGGCGGACGGGTACAGCAACGCGGAAAAGAAAAGCAGCGAGGCCACCGCGAAGCGATAGAGGTTGAAATAGCGGAGCGATTTCCAGTGCGTCTCGGAAAAGCACTCGGCGCCGACTTCCGGCGTACTCAACATGGCTGTTCAGGCGCCGTCGGACTGGGCTTCACGAAGGTGGGCAGCGCAGCAATAGTAACGGCCATTGGCCAGAACGCTCTCGCTGACGGGCTGATTGACTCCACAGTGAGCACACTGAACCATGCGCTCGGGTTCGAGTTTCTCGACAGGTTTTCGAGTACCTCGGTGTGCCGTCCACGACTTTCGCCAAACCCACCAGACAAGCCACACCAGCCCGATTAGCAGTAGAAATTTCGTCATTGCCAGAGAAGTCCTGCAGAGCGCTCAAGCATAGCAGAACGGAACGGCCGCGGGCAGAGCGTATCACTGACAGCCTTAGCACCTATCAGTTTCAGAGATGTCTCCTGCCTTGTTGATCACACACAGGCTGAGGAGGCGTCGAATAGGGGGTCGGTGCAGATTTTAGCGAATGAGATCCGTAGAGGAATGGAGATGATGATGCCATGGTTACGGAAGACGGTACTCAAGAAGTTGCTATTGGCCGTGGCGGCAATGATTGAGGCGCGGACACCCCATACCGCAATTCTGGCGACGAAGTTGCCCCTGGAAGTAGAGCGCGAGGATATGCGACCACAGTGGTTACGACGACTGCTATCGACCGGGCAGTTGCGCAGCGATAGGGAACTGGAGCCCTTTGCTCGGGATGCTCTGCGGATGGCCAGTAGCGGCGGGCAAACGGTGGTAATCGCGATGGATCAAACGGATCTCTCCGATCGATTTGCGATTATCATGGTCAGTGTGCGGATAGGAGAGCGGGCGTTGCCGCTGGCGTGGTGGGTGGAAGAAGGCGCTGCGAACCTGGGGTTTGAACCGCAGCGACAGCTCCTTGATAAAATTCGGGAGTGGCTCCCGACGGGCACGCCGGTATTGCTGTCGGCCGACCGGTTTTACGGCACGGTAGAGTTGCTGCGGTATGTGCGGAGGGTGAAATGGCCATATCGAATTCGGCTCAAGAGCCATTTTTCCGTGGATACCGGCCAAGGCGAACTGACCACCACAGGCGAATTGGCCGCAGGGTGCCGCGAACGCTACCTGCCTCAAGTCACGCTGTTTGCGGAAGGCGTACCGACCGCCATTGGCATTTTGCAGGAGCCTGGCCACCCAGAACCCTGGATCATCGCCATGGATTGTCCTCCTACGCGGGCGCGCGTCCTTGACTACGGGTTGCGCTGGGGTATTGAACCGATGTTCTCCGACCTCAAATCGCGCGGCTTCGAGTGGGCCGAAAGCCACCTGGAACAGGCGAAACGCCTCGATCAAATGATCCTGATCATGGCCCTGGCCTTGCACTGGTGTGTCCGCGTCGGCTGGAACGATCCACTGGAGCTCCCCACCCCCTTGGAAAAGAAAGCACAGGAGCAGACCTCGGATGATCACTGGAACGTCCGGAAAATGCTCCGCAGCCGTCTCTCGTGGTTCACCCGTGGTCTGAGAAAGCTCTACCGACTCGTCGAAAATGGATTGCCGCTGCCTCCGTTTTGGGTGCCAACTTAAACTGATAGGTGCTAAGCACTGACCGGATTTTGGCAATCTCCAGGGAAAGATGCAGGAGACAGATAGGGGGGCGTTGGTGCACGGTTGGGGAAAGACCAACAGGCAACGGTTGGTCGGGGCGAGAGGATTCGAACCTCCGACTCCTGCGTCCCGAACGCAGTACTCTACCAGGCTGAGCTACGCCCCGACCGATGCGACGACAGTGCTAATAGCTTCTAGCGACTGCGAAGAGGCATAATTCTAGCAAGGAATCCTTGTATTGAGAAGGGGGGAGCCGCTTGAGCGCAAGCGCAGCGCGCTCTGACTCTGCCTTGGCCTTCTGTTTCGCGTATTCAAGTGCCCCCGTTGCGCGAATTGCCGCCAACACTTCGGGTAGGGCGTCGCGCCCGCCACCCTCGATCGCCTGCCGTACGCAAGCCGCCTGTTCCGCGGTCCCGTTCTGAAGCACGAAAATCAGTGGAAGCGTTGGCTTACCTTCAGCCAGGTCGTCACCGAGATGCTTGCCAGTCTCCAGTTCATCGCCCGAATAGTCAAGCACGTCGTCAATCAACTGAAATGCCGTCCCCAGATGGATGCCGTAGGTCGCCATTGCCTGCTCTATGGCGACCGTGGCGCCGCCGATGATCGCACCCAGTTGCGTCGCCGCCTCGAACAATTTCGCTGTCTTGTAGCGGATGACTTGCAGGTAGCTCGCCTCATCGACGTTGGCATCGTGGCAGTTCATCAATTGCAGCACTTCGCCCTCAGCAATGAGGTTGGTTGCATCGGACAACACCCGCATGATGCGCATGTCGTTGACTGCAACCATCATCTGGAAGGCTCGCGAATACAGGAAGTCACCCACCAGCACGCTGGCCGAGTTACCAAACATCGCGTTGGCGGTTTCACGGCCGCGCCGCAGATCGGAAGCGTCGACCACATCGTCATGCAGCAGGGTGGCCGTATGGATGAACTCGATCACCGCGGAAAGTTCGTGATGATGCGTACCGTGATAACCCAGCGCACCGGCCGAAAGCAACACCAGTGCCGGACGCAGTCTCTTGCCGCCGCTCTGAACGATGTACTCGGCGACCTGCCGAACCAGTACCACGTCAGAATGGAGTCGCTGGCGGATCACCGCGTCAACCGCTTCCAGATCAGACCTGATCAGGTTGTATAGCTGCTCCATTCTCACCACACAGCACCTTGGCACAAAAACTTTGCGATCTTAGGCGCCGGCCTGTTCGGCGTCAACTGCACGAACTGTCAAGAATCGAAGAATTCGCCGTGTTGCCACGGTTGCTGCCCGCCACCATCCGGAATTCATAAAGACGACATTCCAGCGCCCCGTTGAACAGAGGTGTCTTCTTGCTGGGAGTCAGACGGACCATTTTCGGCAGACGGGTGTCGGCGCTGATCAGATAGCAGTTCCAGCCAGCGAAGCGGCGCTTCAGCGCACTGCCGAGCAAGGGGTAAAACTGAGCCAACTGGTCACGGTCAAAGACTCGTTCGGCGTAAGGCGGATTGCTGACCATCACGCCGTGCTCGGCTGGAGCCTTGATTTCAAGCAGGTCGCCGGTGCTTAAGGTAACCAGCGGCAGCAACCCGGCGCGGTCGAGATTGGCCAGCGAGGCGCGAACGGCAGCCGGCGAGAGATCGCTGCCAAAAATTCCCGCATCGGTAGCCGCCGCCTCCCCGGCACGCGCGGCCTCGAGCAGCCGCTGCCAGACCGCCAGATCAAAATGGCGTAGCTGCTCGAAGGCAAAGGGACGCCTCGCACCAGGCGCCACACCGAGAGCGATTTGCGCTGCTTCGAGCAAAAAGGTGCCACTGCCACACATCGGATCAAGCAGAGCGACGCCCGGCTGCCAGCCGCTGAGACGCAGAATTCCGGCAGCAAGGTTTTCCTTGATCGGTGCATCGACCGTCTTCTGGCGCAATCCGCGCTGGTAGAGTGGCGCGCCCGAGGTATCGAGGTAGAGAATGCATTCCTCCTTGCTGATGAACCCGTGTACCCGCAGGTCCGGCTGACGCGTATCGACACTCGGGCGCTTGCCGGTTTCGCGGCGAAAACGATCGCAGATCGCGTCCTTGATTCGCAGGGTTACGAATTCGAGGCTTTTCAACGTGCTCTTGACGGCGTTGACGTCCACCCGAAAGGTCTGCTCGGAAACGAACCACTTCGGCCAGGGAGTGTCAAGCGCCAGGCGATAGATGTCCTCTTCGTTGCGATAAGACGCCAGCGCTACTCGCCAGAGGATGCGCGTGGCAATCCGTGAGTACAGATTTGCACGGTAGCATACCGGCCAGTCGGCCAGGAAATGCACGCCACCGAAGATTGATTTGAGATCGCGTGCACCCGCCACCCTAAGGTCTTCAAGCAGCAGTTGCTCCAAACCGCGCGGGCAGCTTGCAAAAAACGTTTCCACGATTGATTGTCTCCCGACAGGCGTACGTACTAGAATGGCTTGACCACGGCCAAGTAGGTCACCGCCAGTAGCACCAGGACCGGCAGTTCATTGAACCAACGGTACCAAACGTGGCCGTGGCGGTTGCGACCGGCCCGAAAGTCGCGTAAAAGCCGATTGCAATACGCGTGATAGGCCAGCAACGCCACCACCAAAGCCGTCTTGACGTGCAACCAGCCACCCGAGAAACCGAAACCAAACCATAGCCAGAGGCCCAGGGCAACCGCCAGAGCGGCGATCGGAGTCATGAAACGGTAGAGCTTGCCGGCCATCAGCAGCAGGCGGTCACGCTCGGCAACACTGCTCGAGGCCACCATCGCCAGATTGACAAAAATCCGTGGCAGGTAGAACAGGCCAGCAAACCAGCTGACCACCATCCAGAGATGCAATACCTTGACGATCAGCATCGGTGCTTCCTTTCCGCACGAGCCGCAGCGACACCGTCCTCGACCCTGCTATAGCGCAGCCTGACGTGCAGTTCCTTCTTGATCCGCTGGTTGCTCAGACGGCGCGATTCGCTCATGAAAGACAACTGCAGGGGCGACAGTTGCTGCTCGGCGTCGTGACGCGAAAGACGCGGCACTCGCGGCAGATCGAAACGATCGGCAATGAGATCGAAATACTCGCCCATTCTGATTTCCGAATCGTCGCTCGCATTGTAGGTGCGGTTGCTGCGCCCATAACGCAGCGCGGCACAGGTCAGCATCACCAGATCCTCGGCATGGATGTGGTTGGTATAGACATCGTCGGTCGTGCACAGCGCCGGCGTCCTTTTTTGCAAACGCTCGATCGGCAGGCGATCCGCAGCATAGATGCCAGGAACACGCAGGATGCTGACAACGACGCCGCGCTGGCCAAAAGCGCGTAACTGGCGCTCGGCGTCAACACGGCGGCAGGCGCGTGCCGTCTTCGGCCGCAGGCTGCGCGTCTCGTCAATCCGTTCCCCCCGGCAATCGCCATAGACACCACTAGTGCTTATATACACGATGCGCTGTGGTAGACTCCTGCCGCGGGCCAACGCAGCAAGCAATGCGCTGGTACGGGTATCGCGCTGTCCGCTGAAAGGGCTTCGTCGATCGGTGTTCGGCGGCGGGGCCAGATGAACGATGACGTCAGCGAGACCGGCAATGCGTTGCAGACTGGCGGGCTGATCGAGGTCCGCCAGGATGGGTCGGGCACCCCTTGCGCGCCAGAAGGCGCACTGCCCAGGGTCGCGTAACAGCGCGAAAACGCGATAATGGCCCAGCAGGCGAGGAAGCAAGCGGCTGGCAATGTCACCGCAACCGACGATCAAGAGTTTTTGCACCGCGCAATTTTACCGGATTCAGGCATCCGTGGAGAGTCAATGGGTTTTCAGGTCAGTGTTCAGCCAAGCCGGCACACCTTTCACGCCGAGCCTGACGAGACAATTCTCGACGCCGCACTGCGTCAGGGATTGAGTCTTCCGTACGGCTGCCGGGATGGGGTTTGTGGCACCTGCCGGGGGAAAGTCCTGAGCGGCGAACTGGCGCACGGCAAAGCCCAGCTCGAGGTGCTCAGTGAGGCCGACCGCCAGGCCGGCTTTGCCCTCTTTTGCTGCGCCATGGCGAGAAGCGACCTGTGCCTGGAGAGCCGGGAAATCCGCTCGACTGAGGATATTCCGATCAGAACCTTGCCGGCACGTGTGCACAAGCTCACGCGCGCCGCCCCGGACGTGATCATCATCGACCTCAAACTGCCCGCCAGTGAGCGCCTGCAGTTTCTCGCCGGCCAATACGTGGACATTCTACTCAAGGAAGGCCGGCACCGCTCGTTCTCGCTGGCCAACGCACCGCATGCGGACGACTTTCTTCAACTGCATGTTCGGCAGGTACCAGGCGGCCAGTTCACCAGACACGTCTTCGAAGCCATGAAGGAACGAGACCTGCTACGCCTGCGCGGGCCACACGGCAGCTTCTTCATGCGCGAGGACTCCCGGAAACCGATGCTGCTGGTTGCCGGCGGCACCGGCTTTGCACCGATCAAGGCGATTGTCGAACATGCCATCGCGGAAGCATGCACCAGGCCCATGCACGTCTATTGGGGGGGGCGCTGTCGCGCCGACCTTTACCTTCTGGCCCTTGCCGAACAGTGGTCTGTGCAGCATCCCCATATTCATTTCACGCCGGTCCTGTCTGACTCGCCGTCCGCAGAACACTGGCCGGGTCGACGTGGTCTGGTGCATGCAGTGGCCATGGCCGATCACCCCTGGCTTGCTGACTACCAGGCCTATGTCTGTGGTTCACCGGATATGGTGACCGCCGCCAGGCAAGATTTTCTGACCAATTGCCAGTTGCCGGCAGAGGAGTTCTTTGCTGACTCCTTCGACTTTGCTGCCGATACGCTGGCGGCAATGAGGGCGAATCGTGTGCTGCCTACGAGCCATCCTTCCGACACCAGGGTTGCCTCAGATGAATGAAGTGTTCATGTCCCGCCAAGCGCTGGTCAATCGCCAGAGCCGAATCATCGCCACCCGTCTGACACTGCATCTGGGCAATGGCGGCAGCATGCAGGACGCAGTGAGTGCCCTCAGCGCGCTAGCCGAGGTCTGGCCACCGGGAGGAAAGCCGGTGTTCATCAGTTGCGGCAGCAGCTGTGATGCCAGCCTGCTCGACTGGACGACCCCGGAAAACGCGACCCTCGAATTCTCTGCTGCAACCCTGCTCAGCCCGCATGGACCGGACCTGATTGCCGCGCTGGAGACCTGGCAGCCGACGGTATGCTTGCATTTTGATCCGCAAGCGGCGCAGGCCTTGACGATCGGTCTGCCATACCGCTTTATCGGTTTCGACGCACACCGCTTCACGCCATCCCAACTCAAGCTGCTCGCTGCCCGGACACGCTCGCTCGGTATTGGCATTGCTTTCAATGTCGATACCCCCGAGGATTTCCGGGCTTGCATCGATGCGGGAATGACTGCCGCTGCCGGCTGGTTTTTCACCTCGCCAAGCGGTGTATCGGCAAAGAAGCTCAGTGCCGGGCAGGCGAACATCGTACGGGTGCTCAACCTGGTTCGCAAGAATGCCGACATTCGGGAAATCGAAGACGCGCTCAAGCTCGATGTCGCAATTTCGTACAAATTGCTGCGCTACATCAATTCAGCCGGTTTCGGCCTGTCTTGTGAAATCCAGTCGTTCCGGCACGCCGTCAGCATGCTCGGCTACGACAAGCTCAACCGCTGGTTGTCCCTGCTGTTATCGACAGCAAGCAAGGACCCGATGGCGCCCGCGCTGATGTATACCGCCCTGCTCAGAGCGCGCCTGATGGAGTTGCTCGCCAGTGGTCTGGTCGACAAGTCGGAGTACGACAATCTCTTCATCACCGGCGCTTTCTCTTTGCTCGACGCCTTGCTCGGCGTCGGCATGGAGCATGTGCTCGAAGCAATGCGCCTGCCTGAACCGATCTGTGATGCCCTGCTCGGCAGAGGCGGTCGCTATCAGCCTTTTCTCGATCTGGCGTTGGCCAGCGAGGGCAATGATGGCGAGGTGATCGCAGAGCAGGCAGCCATGCTTGGACTGACCGCCACAGATTTCAATCGCGCCCAGATACAGGCGCTGGCCTTCGCCGATGCGATGGAGTTCTAGGTCCGTTGACATTCAATCCTGATCGCAGAGCCCGGCGAAAGCGGCCGATCCATCAACCCAAGAACTGTCGTGAAACCGGCGAGGGCCCTTCGAAAGGCCCGCCTTGCGTGCGGCTCAATGCGTACGGTCGCGGCAGTCGCGGAACCCCAGATTACCCTCACTTTCCTGGATGGGCTGTGTTACTCGTGAGCCTGCGGCGGATTGCCGTTCATCCGGTACACCAGCCCGGTCTTGGTTGTTCCCAGGGACAGCCAGTCGCGACCGGTCGTTTGCAGTGCAATGAAAAACTGACGGCAGCGTTGCATGGCCTTCTCGTGCAGTTCGTCCTGGCGAGTGAACTTGGCCTGAAATGCGAACTCACCGCAGAGCGGCTTGTGCGTACCGCGCTCGCGCCAGATCGCAATATTGGCGTCGGCGGTAACCCCGTGGCCAAAATCGAAGGTTCCGAGGTCCTGCAGGATCTCCTCGACGATCGCGCCGTTGACCAGCGCCAACTGGTCGTCGCCTGCAAGCTTCAGGGAGTCCAAAGCCGGGAACATCCGCGCCAGACCGCTCAGGAAAGCGTGTGCGCTTTCAGGTTCCTGGCTCAGGGGGAATTGCGCGTTGTGTGAGAACAGCAGGCGATACGACCCGACCTGATCTTTCAACGGAAGCGCCTCTGCTTTGAACTTGATCCGATAGTGGCCGGCAATCTGCGGCCGCACGTCCAGGTCCGCGGCCGTCTGCATATCCGGATGGCGGAATTTGAAGACGATCTCCGGTTCCCCTGCGGGAAAACCGTCTTCGTAGGTGACGCGCTGCCGCAGGATGAACGCATTGTTATAAAGGCGGAAGTCGGCAGTGTCAAAAAACTCGACCTCCCGCACCTGTGGCTTTAGGGTCACCCCCTTGTTTGAAAAACCAATCCCGAACTCTTTCGCTGTCTGACGCGCGAGTTCTCCGTACTCGAAGAATATTTTTGCAGAGACGAAACGATCGGGTTTCAGGATCAGCTTGCACTCGAGATACTGCACCTCGTCGAGCGGATGACCGTCCGAGTACTTGCCCTGTTTGAGCTGGAGAAACCGCTTGTCACCCATGCCTTCGTCAGATTTCTGCATCGTGCCGTTTTCCTGGTTCGCCATTTCGCTTGGTCCCTTTATTGTAAAAAAACGTTACTAAACCCCCGATCGCGGGTAACTTGATGAAGCATCATGGTGCTGACGCACCGCTTGCCTTGCCGGCAACGCGCACCGGCCAGATTCTCGACATCAGCCAAGTGAAAAACAGGCCAACAATGCAACCGAGCAGGACCTCGATCACGCGCATCAAGCCGTCTTCTATGCCGACTTCCTTGGAATGATGCATCAGCCCCGAGGCAATCACCAGCGCAGCAGTGATCGGTGCCTGACGCCACATCGCCGGTACGCGAACGACGTAGGTCGAGAGCAGGACTGTCACCGCCATGGCCAGCGGCAGCTTCCACTGGCTCGAACTGCCGATGACCAGGAACAGCAAGCCGACGGTACAGCCAAGCAAGGTATTGAAAATCCGTCCACGGAAAGTGGCCATCGCCTCGTGCATGTTCGGATCGCTCACGGCGATCATCGCGCTGATTGCCCAGATCGGATTGGTCCCGATACCCATCTGCAGCAACAACCAAAGCGTGCCACTCGCGATAAAGATGTGCGAGGCGAAACGCACGCCGACGAGATCGGCTTGCCGAAGTCGCTGTATGGCGCTCGGCAGCCGATCGAAGCCAGGCGTGTTCTGCCCGCCCGTTTCTCCTGATCGACGATGTGCAGACGACGCCAGAATCTCCTGTCGCCTCTCGCGCCGAGCCTCGATGAGTTCGAGTTGGCGATTCTGAAAACTTTGCACGATGGTGAACAGGACACCGGTGGACCAGGCAAAAGTCATCAAGCCGGCAATGGCGATCATGCCTTCAAGCAAATTCCATTCGTCAGACAAACTGATGCTGCTGCCCAGAGTAGTGTATTCCAGGAGCGCGAAATAGAACGACGTGCCAAACTTGGGAATGGACCCTGTGATGACGAAGAAAGCTGCCCAGACGGCGATCTCGAGCAGATGCACCAGCATGATCAGCCAGCTTGCAAGAATGATGTTGCCGAGCCCCCAAAGGAAGGAATGCGTGCCATTCGCCCTGTGCTCTAGGGTACGGCTTATATCGATCGTCAGGATCATGCCGAACCCATGCACGGCCATGGTCGCGGCGACCAGCACGATGCCCCAGGTCACCTCGGTAACAGAGGTGATGTATTCGGGAATGGGTATATCGTTCATGCAGGGATGGTTTTCACGGGTTCATCCACAGGCGCTGCGCAAGGTAGCAGTGGCGGGTGTGCTGTGACAGGTTGCGACGAAATATAGTCTCCGAATGAATATACCCATTGGCAGTAGAGCCTTCCTCTGAAACGTGCTTGGCACACTCCTTGGCGTCATGGCGCGAGAGTGTAGCATGGGGATCGGCTGTGCTCCGGCCTATCCGGTTGTTAACGCTCCCTATGCATCTTCTGCACTTTCCGGGTAGAACCGGGTAGCTTCTCGGAAAGTGGTGTAAAAGCGCTCAATAAGGAAGCTGATCAGGACCTTGCATGTCAAATACGCGCGTGCCAATCCGGGCACACCTCCTAACATCGATCGCCTGTTCGCGCCGCTCGAAAAAAACCGGACACTCCGAACCTGGCATGTCTTTGCGGTATGAGATTGGGGCAGAACTCCCTGGCAGAACCGATCCACTGAGTTGAGGTTGAGTTTCCTGGCGGGTGACAGGATAATTCGCGTTTCCAGCTACCCGGTCAATGATTGCCCATGAACACCATTCTGCGTCTGCTGCGTCCAGGCCTGTTGGCCATCGTCAGCCTTGCCCTGGCGACCACTGTGTGGGCTCAATCCACGATGGTCCGATTGCACACCACGCAGGGCGCGATCGACATCCAACTCTACGACACCGCTGCACCGAAGACGGTGGCCAACTTCCTCAGCTATGTACGCAGCGGCGCCTACACGGACAACTTCATCCACCGCAGCATACCCGGTTTCGTCGTGCAGTTGGGCGGGTATGCGTGGCCCGCCAGCGGCTATGCCGGCCACATCACCACCTTTCCTCCGGTGGTCAACGAATTCAGCGTCGCACGCTCAAATGTGCGCGGCACGGTGGCGATGGCCAAGCTCGGTGGTGACCCTAACAGTGCCACCAGCGAGTTTTTCTTCAATCTGGTCAACAACGCGGCCAACCTGGACACCCAGAATGGCGGTTTCACGGTGTTTGGCCGGGTGACCACGCCAGGCATGGCCGTTGTGGACAGGATAGCGGCACTGGGCACGGTCAATGCCGGTGGCGCTTTTACCAATCTGCCGGTGGTCAACTTCAGCGGCAGCACCATCCTGCGCGAGCATGTGCTTCGCCTGACCGATGTGACTGAGTTCCCACCCCTCTTTGCTCAGAGCGATTCGGATCGCATCTTCAACTATCTCGAGGCAGCGTATCCGCAGTATCTTTCGCCTTCGCACGGCCAGGCCGGCGTGGCATCTGGCTATACCTTCCGCTACTACGCCGGCTCCAACGCCTACGTGGCCACCGCCAATGACAAGGTCTGGTATCTGCTGCCGTCGATCTCTCCCGACATTGGCCTGCTGGGGGACAAGGCGTTCTGGCTGAGTATCGCGGTGCAGGCCGGCTACTGATGATGACCGACCACCGTTAGAGCAGACAGGCAGCAGCAATCGCACGTAGCGCTGCCAGGCCACCAGCGGCAATCGACACGCCTTTGCCGTCCGGTAGCTGCGGCTCGGTCGGATTGATACGGATCAACTGGCCTTTGACCCGCTCGCTCATTCGGCGTGCGGTCGGGATGCGGGTGCCGGCGCCAATCTCGATGACCAACGGATGCCCGACCTGTCGAAGCCAGGCGCGCAGACCTGCTTCCTGAACGTCGCTACGTTCGCTGCGCCATCCCCAGTCACCGAACATCAGAATGTTTGGCCGGGCAATTCCCCGGCAGCGCGGGCAGCGCGGAAATTCTGAAATCAGCAGACACTGCTCTTCGTCAATTTCGGGGTCGAACTCCCTTGCCGGCCAGATGCCGTCATGGCAGCCGTCGAGGCACTGCAGGTGGTGGATCGATCCGTGGCATTCGCTGACGCGATCTTCAGCAAAACCGGCTTTCTGGAACTGTCCGTCGACGTTGCTGGTAAATACGTGGGCGCCATGCGGCAGGCACTCACCGATCCGGCGCAGGATCTGGAAACCTTCGTGCGGAACCGTGCGACGGTAGAGCTGCAGTCGATGTCCGTAGAAACCCCAGGCCAGGCGAGGCTGCGATGCGAAGGCCGCTGGATTGGCGATTTCCCCAAAGGCGATGCGGGCTCGTCCGAGCGCCGGATAAGCTCCCCAGAAACCCTGCGGACCACGAAAATCGGGCATGCCCGAATCCACGCCGATACCGGCACCGGCGGTGATCAGGAGGCCGTCGGCCTGCCGGATCAGTTCGGCGCAGCGTTGGTAATCGGTCGCCATCTACTACAGCCCTCGTGCCCATGCTGGACGCAGTGCTGCGGCCTGCGGGTTGGCGATGGCGTCGCGCACCTGCCGCAGCAGGCGATCCTTGTCGGCGCCAAGCGTTCCCTTGAGAACCAGCCAGTTCGAAGCGTGGTCGCTGCGAAACACCGTCCGTTCGAGTTCCAGCCCGGCAAGAAAATGCTCCATTTCGACAAACAGTTCGTGCTGGCTGAGTGCCCGCCAGTCCGGAAAGCCACCACGAAAGCGCTCCTCACCGAGCGGAAAGCTGACGACCAGCGTCGCCAGATACTCGGGCTGTGTGGCATTGACCAGACGTGCCGAATGGTCGGCGTGCCGCAGAGAGAGATCCGGGCCGGCAAGGCCGTTGAGAATCATCACTGAGCGCTGGATGCCGGCCGCCCTGAGTTTGTTCAGCGCATCGAGAGTCGAGCCATGGGTCTCGCCCTTGTCGACTCTTTCCAGTACCTCGTCGTCGCCCGACTCGGCGCCGACATAGGCGATTGTCAGGCCGGCTGCAGCGAGTTCGCCCAGTTCCTCAACCGACTTCTTCCTCAGGTTGCGCGGCAGGCAGTAGCTCGATACCCGCCGAACAGCCGGCAGGTGTTTGCGGATGGCGTTGAGGACCTTGAGCAGGCGGCGCGTCGGCAGCACCAGTGCATCGCCGTCGGCGAGAAAAACGCGCCGGATTGCGCTGCCGAAACGTTCGCCGGTACGCTCGATGCTCTCCAGTATTTCGGCTTCGTCACGCGCTCGAAAATGCTTCTGCGGCGCGGTGTACATCTCGCAGAAGGTACAGCGATTCCACGAGCAGCCGTCGGTTAACGGCAGGATCAGCGATTCGGCTTCACTCGGTGGCCGGTAGACGGGTTCGACGTAACGGATCGGGAGCACGGGAAACATGGCGTGTAGTTTCGCGGGGCAGGTTGATTAGCCAATATTAGCGCGCTTTGCCCCTGTCTGGAGAGCTGGCTACTCCTCGCTCTCACGCACCAGCGCATAATCGGTATCGCGCACACCGCGCAGCAGCAGGGCGGTATCCTCGGTGGAAGTGCCGAGAGCCTCCAGAGCCTCCGCCGCCAGACGCAGGCTGGCTTCCAGAAGTTCGGGATAGGCCTTGTTGACACCGGCTCGCAGCAGAGCCTCGCAGCTTGCCAGGTCACGGGCGCGCGCGACGATGGTGACTTCCGGCGCGTGCGAGCGGATCATCGCCGCTGCACGAACAGCAGCGTGCGGGTCGTCGATGGTCAGGACCACCAGATCGACTCCCTGCATTGGCGAGGTGGCGAGCAATTCCGGGTCACCGATGTCACCATAGAATACCGGATGACCTTCGCTGTGCCATTTGGCGACCAGTACCGCGTCGGTGTCGAAAGCGATGCAGGAGATACCGCTACTGGCCAGGATGGTACCCACCGTGTGGCCGACGCGACCATACCCACCGATCACCACCCGGGCACCGGATTCCTTTCCTTGCGCGGCATGGCGGAAGCGGTCGTGAATTCCTGCCGGCGCATCCTCTACACGTCGTGCCAGCCAGTTCCCGAGCTTTACCAGCAGTGGAGTGAAGAGCATGGTGACGGAAATGATCGCCACGGCCATCACGAAGATCAAATCGTCGATCACGCCCAATGCCTTGGCGGAACCGAACAGCACAAAGCCGAACTCACCTCCCTGTGCGAGCAGAAATGCGACCCGCAAGGCGGTGCTGCGGCCAGAGCCGAAGCACCGACACAATACGAAGAGCACCATCGCCTTGAGGGTGATGATTGCGAGAACATGCAGGGCAAACTCGAATGGATGCTGCGTCAGCACACCGACGTCCACCGACATGCCGACGGCAACGAAGAACAGGCTCATCAGCAGACCCTTGTGAGGTTCCATGCTGGCCTCGATCTGAATGCTGTAGCGCGAAGTCGAGAGCATCATCCCGATCAGGAATGCCCCCAGAGCCATCGACATGCCCGCATGTTCCATGGCCATCGCGGCAATGAACACCGAGGCCATGGCCGTCAGCAGGAAAGCCTCGCGGTTGTTGGTGCGGGCCAGATGATCGAGAACCCGGGGGAGCAGGTAGCGCCCACCGATGAGCACCATTGCCACCATCGCGACTGCCAGACCAATCTGCCTCCACAAGGGGATTTCCGTCGCCAGCGCGCTGCTGTCGGCGAGGATCGGAACCAATGCCAGCAGCGGTACCACCGCGATATCCTGCATCAGCAGCACGGCGAATGCGGTCTGACCGTGCCGGCTGGCGATGTCGCCCTGATCCCTGAGCATCTGCACCACAAACGCGGTCGAGGACAGTGCGAAGCTGCTGCCGATCAGGAGGGCGGTCGACCAGTTCGCTTGAAAGAGTTTGAAATAGGCGGCGATGGCCAGCGCCGAGACGACGATCTGCAGCGAACCGAGCCCGAACAGCGTGCGCCGCAGCTCCCACAAACGGCGAGGCTTCATCTCCAGGCCGATCAGGAACATCAGCAGCACGACGCCGAGTTCGGTGAAATGCCGCACACCTTCGACCTCGGTGGTGATGAAAGGCCCTGGCGTATGCGGTCCAACGATGACGCCGGTAACCAGCAAGCCGAGGATCGAGCCGAGACCGAAATGCCGGAACACCGCGACGGCAACCGCCGCGACGACCAGCAACAATACGGCAGAGTCAACGAAAGATTTGGGGTCCATGCGAGTGGTGAGCGCTTCCTAGTCGAAGTAGCTGCGCGCAGTCTCGAAGCGCTGCGCGAAGTAGCGTGCGCCGAGCTGGTCGATGCGCACTCGACCGTTGCTCGACGGCGCGTGAATGAAACGGTCATCACCAATGTACACCCCGACATGCGAGAAAGCGGCGTTGCGGGTGTTGAAGAAGACCAGGTCGCCGGGGCGCAGGCCCGCACGTTCGACCGGACGACCCCGGCGGGCGATGTCGGCGGCGCTGCCACTGACCCGAAGCCCCGCCGCGCGTCCGTAGATGTACGACACCATACCGCTGCAGTCCAGACCCGCTTCCGGGTTCTTGCCGCCGAAACGGTAGCCGGTGTCGAGCAGACTGAGCGCAAAGAGCACCACGTCGTTGCCTTTGGGGCTGCTCGCCGGGGGGCGCTCGGCAGGTTGATGCGCCGGCGCCTGTGGCGCAGGCGGCTTGCTGGCACAGGCTGCCAGCAGCAGAGAGAAGAAGCCGGCGATGAGCAGGTGGACACGCATGCTGCACAGTATAAACTGTAGCCCTCAAGATTATTACCGGGGAAAGCCATGCACCTGACCGATCCGCGCCTGCTGCGCTCGAACTGCTATGTCGATGGTCGCTGGGAAGCCGCCGACGACGGCCGCACTTTTACCGTCCGGGACCCGGCAAGTGGCGAAACGCTGGGTGAAGTACCCTGGATGACGGCCACCGAGACGGCACGCGCGATCGCCGCCGCGGCCGCGGCGCTGCCGGCCTGGCAGGCAAAGATGGCGAAGCAGCGGGCGACCGTCCTGCGCCACTGGTATGAACTGATCGTCGCCAACGCCGAGGATCTCGCGCAGCTGATGACCGCCGAGTGTGGCAAGCCGATTGCCGAGGCGCGCGGCGAAGTAGCTTACGGCGCCGCCTTTGTCGAATGGTTTGCCGAGGAAGGCAAGCGCGCCTACGGCGAATCGATTCCGAGTCCGGCCAATGATCGGCGCTTGCTGACCATTCGCCAGCCGGTCGGGGTCTGTGCGGCGATCACACCCTGGAACTTTCCGCTGGCGATGATCACCCGCAAGGTCGCGCCGGCGCTTGCCGCCGGTTGCACGGTGGTGGTCAAACCCGCCGAGCAGACGCCGCTGACGGCACTGGCCCTGGCGCGTCTGGCGCACGACGCGGCGCTACCGGCAGGGGTGTTCAATGTACTGACCGGCGACCCGGCGGCAATCGGCGGCGCGCTGACGGCCAGCCCGGTGGTCCGCAAGCTCTCGTTCACCGGTTCGACCGAGGTTGGTCGCCTGTTGATGGCGCAGTGCGCGCCGACGATCAAGAAACTCTCGCTTGAACTTGGCGGCAATGCGCCGTTCATCGTTTTCGACGACGCCGATGTCACCGCAGCGGTCGCAGGAGCGATCGTCGCCAAATATCGCAACACTGGTCAGACCTGCGTCTGCGCCAACCGACTGCTGGTCCAGGACGGGATCTATGATCGCTTCGTTGAAGAGCTGAGCAGGCGCGTGCAGTCGCTCAAGGTCGGACCGGGCTGTGATGAAAGCACTCTGCAGGGACCGCTGATCGATGCCGCAGCGCTGGCCAAGGTCGAGGAACATATCGCCGATGCCGTCGCCGGCGGCGCGCGCGTGCTCACCGGCGGTAGCCGGCACGGGCTCGGCGGCCATTTTTTCACACCGACGGTACTGGCCGACGTAACGCCGGCAATGCGTATCGCACGCGAAGAGACCTTCGGTCCGGTGGCGCCGGTGTTCAGGTTCTCGAGCGAGGCACAGGCGATCAATATGGCTAACGATACCGAGTTTGGTCTCGCCGCCTATTTCTATACCCGCGACGTCGCGCGCTGCCTGCGCGTGGGCGAAGCGCTCGAATACGGCATGATTGGCATCAACACCGGTCTGATCTCGAATGAGGTGGCCCCTTTCGGCGGTGTCAAACAGTCCGGCGTCGGCCGCGAGGGATCAAAGCATGGGCTCGACGAATACCTCGAGATCAAATATCTCTGCTTCAGCACGGTCTGAAGCCGTGAACCGGGCGAGAAAATGAAACTCGTCATCAACCTGTTGCTGAGCAGCCTGATCGTTGCCACGATCTTTGGATGGCGGGTGCTGTTCAGGCAGCGGGCTGCGTTCATTGTTGATGGGGGTCGGGACTTCCCCCCGAACGATGCGGGAAATCGCTGGGTTTCCCATACTTCGCCATTCTGCCTGGAGCTACGCCGATGAATCCTGCGCATTTTCTCAAGTACCTGCTGTCTGGTCTGCCGCTGCTCTCGACCCTGAGAGAGTATCGGCTGGCCTGGCTCAGCAAGGATGCGATCGCCGGGCTTTCGGCCTGTATCGTGTCGATTCCGTCGGTCATCGCCTATGCCGAACTGGTCCACCTGCCCCCGATTACGGGACTGTACGCGGCGCTCGCGGCGGCCATCGGCTATGCCCTGTTTTCCAGTTCACGTCACGTCATCGCCGGACCGGATGCCGCCATCGGACTGCTGGCCGGTTCGGCGATCCTGCCGCTGGCGGCAGGCGATCCGGCGCGTATCGTCTCCCTCGCAGCCGTCCTCGGCATACTTTCAGGGGGGGTGTTGCTGCTCGCCGCACGCCTCAAGCTGGGCGTCATTGCCGACCTGTTGTCGCGCCCGGTGTTGATCGGTTACCTCAACGGTGCCTCGCTGGTCCTGATCGCCACCCAACTTGGCAAGATGTTCCGTATCAAGACCGAGGGTGAGGAATTCTTCGAATTGGTCTTTACGATCATTGCGCAATTGGCGCAGACGCATCTGCCGACCTTTGTGTTCGGCGTCTTGCTGGTTGGCTTGCTGATCGGACTTGCGCGGTGGTTTCCTCGCGTCCCCGGCGCACTGGCAGTCTGCGCGGTAGCGATCGCCGTCTCTTTCACCTTCGACCTCGGCAGCTACGGGGTGGCGCTGGTCGGCAGCGTGCCTTCGGGTATTCCCAGCCTGACGATCCCGACGTTTCATTGGTCGGATATCTCGGCGCTTGCCCCGGCCGCGGTCGCGATCGCCTTTCTGGCCTTTTCGGACGGGATTCTCCTGGCACAGACCTTCGCCGAAAAAAATGGCTATGAAGTTCGCCCGAATCGCGAACTGGTGGCACTTGGTTCAGCAAACATCCTGGCCGGCTTGTGGCAAGGTTTTCCAGTGTCCGCCAGCCAGTCACGGACCTCGATCGTCGATTCGGCCGGTGGCAAGTCGCAGGTGGCACAGTTGCTGGTCGCGGTGGGCTTGCTGCTGTTCCTGTTCTTTCTGACCGGCTTGATTGCCTTGTTGCCGAAGGTGGCGCTTGGCGCGATTCTGATCGTGACCGCTTTCGGGATGCTGGAAGTGGCGCCGCTCACAGGCCTGTACAAGATTGATCGGGTCGAGTTCGGCATTGCCATGGGTGTGACCCTGGCAATCCTGATCGCGGGGGTGGTCCCGGGGATCATTCTCGGTTTGCTGCTATCGCTGATTTCGGTGCTCGTAGAAGTCTCACGTCCCGACGATGCAGTTCTTCGCCGCTTGGTCAGCGACGGCAAGTTCCACCATTGCATGGGTGACGAAGAGGCAGAAAGCGTCCCTGGCCTGCTGGTCTATAGGCTTTACGCACCGTTGATCTTTGCCAATGCTCGGCATGTGATGACGCGCATCCGGACACTGGTCGACGAGGCCGATCATCCGGTCAAGTGGCTGGTGATCGACGCACAGGCGATTCACGACATGGACGTCACCGCTGCTCAACGCTTTGCCGAATTGCACCGGGAGCTGGCCGAGGACGGGGTTGACATCAAGATTGCCGATGCGCCACGGCCATTCCTCGAAGAACTTGCCAAGGTTGGACTTTCCGAGGAAATCGGCCGCGGGGATTTCTTCGGGTCGGTCAAAAAAGCGGCCGAGGCCTTCGAACAGATGTATGGTCCGAAGGGGCCGCGAGCCAACAACATGGATCAAACAGCAGGTCAGCACCGTTGACGGTGAGCACACTCACGGCTTCTCTCACGCTCGAGTCGGCTTTCTTCAGCAGAACATTGCGAAAACACCCTCACCAGTCCAGTAACTGCTCGGGTCGTGCAGCCATCCGCAGAGATGGGGGCACCACCACCGCCGCCAACGCTCACTGATCATGGCGCGATCAAGCATTGAACCACGGATGGTGAGCCAATGCCTTGGGACCGTGCCTTTGCAACGCAGAGACCACACGCCATCGGAGTAGCGACCCCCCCATTTGTTTACCGAAATTTAATAGCCAGCCCCCCCGGTTTTTCAGAATCTTGAACTCTGCTTGCCTATCATTCTCGATGTCAAAGACATCCACATGGAGGCGAATATGGATTTCATTTATCTTGCAGGGATTGCTCTGTTCTTCGTCCTGATGGCAGCGTTTGGCGTCGGTTGCGCCCGGCTTGGGGGAACGATATGAGCATTTCCCAGATCATTAGCGCCGTCGTCGCGGTCGCGCTGCTCGTTTACCTGATCGCGGCGCTCCTCCATCCGGAAGACTTTTCATGAGCCACCATGCCTGGCTTCTCCTGGGGCTTTATGTGGCCATTCTCATGGCAGTGGTCAAACCTCTCGGCAATTACATCGCCAATGTGATGGAAGGCCGCAGCCTGGCGTTACGGCTTGGCGGCGGCATCGAGTCCGTGTTCTACCGCCTGTGTAGCGTCGACAAGGAAGAGGAAATGGGTTGGCTCAAGTACGCTCTCGCCCTGCTACTCTTCAATGTCCTTGGCGTCCTGGGCGTCTATGGCCTGCAACGCTTACAGATCTGGCTGCCGCTCAATCCGAAGGCAATGGCCAACGTCAGTCCGGATTCGTCCTTCAACACGGCCATCAGTTTCGCCACCAATACCAATTGGCAAGGCTATGCCGGCGAGTCCACCATGAGCTACCTTACCCAGATGCTGGGTCTCACGGTGCAGAATTTTTTCTCGGCCGCAACCGGCATGGTCGTCGCCATTGCCTTGATCCGCGGCTTCGCGCGCCACGCCACCAAGACCCTTGGCAACCCCTGGGTGGATCTGACGCGCATCACGCTCTACGTGTTGCTGCCGCTTGCCTTCGTCTTCGCCATCTTTCTGGTCAGTCAGGGCGTGATCCAGAACTTTGACCCTTACCAGGACATCACGACTCTCGAAGTCACGAAGTACGAAAACCCCAGGACCGGTCCCGACGGTCAAGCGCTGAGGGACGACCAAGGCAATGCACTGACTGAACCTGCCGAGACGCAGACGCAGACGCTGCCCATGGGTCCGGTCGCCTCGCAAGAAGCGATCAAGATGCTCGGCACCAATGGCGGCGGTTTCTTCAACGCCAATTCGGCGCATCCGTACGAGAATCCGACGCCGCTGTCCAACTTCGTGCAGATGCTGACGATATTCCTGATTCCTGGCGCCCTCTGCCTGACCTTCGGCCGCATGGTCGGCGACACGCGCCAGGGCTGGGCAGTACTCGCGGCGATGACGCTGATGTTCGTGGTCATGGCCGTCATCGCCATGCACTACGAGCAAGCGGGCAATCCGCTGCTCGGCAGGCTCGGCGTCGATATCGGCGCCGGCAATATGGAAGGCAAGGAAACACGCTTCGGCACCGCCGACTCCGGGCTATTCGCCACCCTCACGACACTGGCCTCCTGCGGTGCGGTCAATGCCATGCATGATTCCTTCACGCCCATGGGCGGCTTCGTGCCTCTGTGGAACATGATGCTCGGCGAAGTGGTGTTCGGCGGGGTCGGATCCGGTCTCTACGGCATGCTGCTGTTTGCCGTCATGGCGGTGTTTATCGCTGGCCTGATGATCGGCCGCACGCCGGAATACCTGGGCAAGAAGATCGAGGCCTACGAGATGAAGATGGTGTCCATCGCCATTCTCATCACTCCCTTCCTGGCATTGGTCGGCACCGCCACCGCCGTGATCACGGCGGACGGCCTGGCCGGCATCGCCAATCCGGGACCGCACGGCTTCTCGGAGATCCTTTACGCCTTCACCTCGGCAGCCAACAACAACGGTAGCGCTTTCGCCGGGCTTTCCGCCAACACGCCGTTCTATAACGTCATGACGGCCATCGCCATGTGGTTTGGCCGCTTTGGCGTGATCGTGCCGGTGCTGGCGCTGGCCGGTGCACTGGCCGCAAAAAAGCGCATTGCCGCATCGGCCGGCACCCTGCCCACCCATGGCCCGCTATTCGTCGTGTTGCTGATCGGCACCGTGGTGCTGGTCGGCGCACTCAACTACGTCCCCGCTTTGGCTCTGGGGCCGGTGATCGAGCATCTGACGCTGTTCGCCGCCTACTGAGCGCAAGGAGAAACCTCATGTCCCACAAGAGCCTCGCCATGTTCGATCCGGTCTTGGTGAAGCCGGCGATCGTCGATTCCTTCTGCAAGCTCAATCCTGCCGTGCAGTGGCGAAATCCGGTGATGTTCGTCGTCTATGTCGGCAGCCTTCTGACCACTGCGCTGTGGGTTCAGGCCCTGGGAGGTGCTGCTGATGCTCCGGCCGGATTCATCCTCGCCATCGCCCTGTGGTTATGGTTTACGGTACTGTTCGCCAACTTCGCCGAGGCGCTGGCCGAGGGACGCAGCAAGGCACAGGCGGCCAGCCTGCGCGGTCTCAAGAAGGAGACATGGGCGAAGAAGCTCAAGGGTTCGCACGCCACCGCAGAGTGGACCACCGTTTCGGCCACCGATCTGCACAAGGGTGACTTCGTCCTGGTACATGCCGGTGAAATCATCCCGGCCGACGGCGAGGTCATCGAGGGCGTTGCCTCGGTGGACGAATCGGCCATCACCGGCGAGTCCGCGCCAGTGATCCGCGAATCCGGCGGCGACTTCTCGGCCGTCACCGGCGGCACGCGCGTGCTGTCGGACTGGATCGTGGTGCGTGTGACGGTGAACCCCGGCGAGACCTTCGTCGACCGCATGATCGCCATGGTCGAAAACGCGAAGCGTCAGAAGACCCCGAACGAGATTGCTCTGACCATCCTGCTGGTGGCGCTGACGATCGTGTTTCTCGTCGTCACGGTGACCTTGCTGCCCTACTCGATGTTCAGCGTCGATGGTTCGCAGGCGGGTACGCCGATCAGCATCACCGTCCTGATCGCCCTGCTGGTCTGTCTGATTCCGACCACCATCGCCGGACTGCTCTCGGCCATCGGTGTCGCCGGCATGAGCCGCATGATGCAGGCCAACGTAATCGCCACTTCCGGCCGGGCCGTCGAGGCGGCTGGCGACGTCGATGTGCTGTTGCTCGATAAGACGGGCACCATCACCCTGGGGAATCGTCAGGCGTCCGCCTTCCTGATGGCCGAACGAGTGAGCGAAGCCGAACTGGCCGATGCCGCCCAGCTTGCCTCCCTGGCGGACGAAACACCAGAAGGTCGCAGCATCGTCGTGCTCGCCAAGCAGAAGTTCAATCTGCGTGAACGTGACATCCACGCGCTAAATGCCAGCTTCGTCCATTTCTCAGCCCATACCCGCATGAGCGGCGTCGATCTCGGCGACCGGCAGATTCGCAAGGGTGCGGCCGGAGCCATCTCCAGCCACGTCGAATCGCTGGGCGGCAGCTTTCCGGCGTTGGTGACGACCCTCGTCGACGAGGTGGCCCGGCGGGGCAGCACACCACTGGTGGTGGCCGATGGCGCAAGAGTGCTCGGGGTTGTCGAACTCAAGGATGTCGTCAAGGGCGGCATCAAGGAGCGTTTCGCCGAACTGCGCCGCATGGGCATCAAGACGGTGATGATCACCGGCGACAACCGCCTCACGGCGGCCGCGATCGCTGCCGAGGCCGGGGTCGACCATTTTCTCGCCGAAGCCACCCCGGAAAACAAACTGGCGCTGATCCGTCAGCATCAGTCGGAGGGCCGCCTGGTGGCCATGACCGGCGATGGCACCAACGATGCGCCGGCGCTGGCCCAGGCCGATGTGGCCGTGGCCATGAATACCGGCACGCAGGCAGCCAAGGAGGCCGGCAACATGGTCGATCTCGACTCCAACCCGACCAAGCTGATTGAAATCGTCGAGACGGGCAAGCAAATGCTGATGACGCGTGGTTCGCTCACCACCTTCAGCATCGCCAATGACGTTGCCAAGTATTTCGCCATCATTCCGGCGGCCTTCATCACCACCTATCCGCAGCTCGCGGCACTGAACATCATGCGCCTCGCGAGCCCGGCCTCGGCCATTCTCTCGGCGGTGATCTTCAATGCGCTGATCATCATGTTCCTGATCCCGTTGGCGCTGAAGGGCGTCAGATATCGACCGCTCGGCGCCACCATACTGCTTCGCCGCAACCTGCTTGTCTATGGTCTGGGTGGCCTCGTCACTCCATTCATCGGTATCAAGCTGATCGACCTGATCATCGCGGGCACCGGACTGGCATGAGGAAGGAGAACACCATGAACGATCTCTTGCGTCCTGCCGCCAGCCTGTTCGTGCTGCTGTCCGCGCTGACCGGCATTGCCTACCCGATGGTGCTGACTGGCATCGCCCAAGCACTGTTTCCCGACGCCGCCAGTGGCAGTGTGCTCTTCAGGGACGGCACCCCGGTCGGTTCACGTTTGATCGGCCAGAACTTCTCCTCGCCGAAATACTTCTGGGGCAGGCCGTCGGCAAGCTCCCCGCAGCCTTACAACGGCACCGCCTCGGGTGGCTCGAACCAGGGCCCGCTCAATCCGGCGCTAATCGAAGCAGTCACGACCCACATCGCCGCCCTCAAGGTAGCCGACCCGGACAATTCACAAGCGATTCCGGTCGACCTGGTCACCGCCTCGGCCAGTGGCCTTGATCCCCACATCAGTCCTGCCGCTGCCCGCTACCAGGTCACGCGTGTGGCCAAGGCGCGCGATCTGTCCATAGCGCACCTGACGGCCATCATTGAGGCGCATACTGAAGACCGGCAATGGGGTGTTTTCGGAGAGCCGCGCGTCAACGTGCTCAAACTCAACCTCGCACTCGATGCGGAACACTCATACCAATGACCGACCAACGCCCCGATCCGGACGAACTTCTCTCCCGCATCAAGGAAGAGGAAACCCGGGCTGCTCGCGGCAAGCTCAAGATCTTCTTTGGCGCCTCGGCTGGTGTCGGCAAGACCTACGGGATGCTGTGTGCAGCGCAACAACAGGCCCAGCAGGGTACGGACGTCGTCATCGGCGTGGTGGAAACCCATGGCAGGAAGGAAACGGAAGCGCTGGTCGCCGGCCTCGAAAGCATCCTGCGCAAGGAAGTTCCTCATAACGGAACGGTGTTGGAGGAGTTCGATATCGACGCTGCCCTGGCGCGCAAACCGGCGTTGATCCTGGTTGACGAACTGGCCCATTCGAATGTCGCCGGCTCGCGTCACCCCAAGCGCTGGCAGGACGTGGAGGAACTGCTCTGCGCAGGGATCGATGTCTATTCCACTATCAACGTCCAGCACCTCGAAACACTCAGCGACGTGGTCGGCAGCATCGCTGGCATCCGCGTCTGGGAGACTGTGCCGGACCACGTCTTCGACGCCGCCGACGAAGTCGTCCTCGTTGACCTGCCGCCCGACGAGCTGTTGCAGCGGCTCAAGGAGGGCAAGGTCTATCTGCCGCTCCAGGCTGAACGGGCGATCCGGAACTTCTTCCGTAAAGGCAACCTGATCGCCCTGCGCGAACTCGCGCTGCGTCGCACCGCCGACCGTGTCGACAGCCAGATGATCCAGTACCGGCGCGACAATTCGGTTGCGCCGGTTTGGCAGACTCGCGAGTCGCTGCTTGCCTGCATCGGCCCGGGCGACCACAACGACCGCATCATTCGCAGTGCGGCGCGTATCGCGACGAAACTGGACGTTCCCTGGCATGTCATCTACGTCGAGACGCCCGAACTTCGGCATCTTTCCGGGAATCAGCGCGAGCGCATCCTCAAGAACCTGAAACTCGCGCAGGATGCGGGGGCCGACACCGCCAGCCTTTCGGGTCGTGGTGCGGTCGATACGATCATCGACTATGCGCGCGACCATAATCTGGCCAAGATCATCGTTGGACGTGACCATGCTCGTATCTGGCAACCCTGGTATCGATCGTTCGCCGAACGTATCGGCAAGCGTGCACCCGATCTCGATGTTATCCAGGTGGCGCGTGAAGAAGGTCACTCCGACCAGCGCAGGGAAGAATCGACTGACGAGTCGCTGCTCGACCGCCTGAAGGCGCCGTGGCAATCGTTCGCCATGAGCGCGCTCTTCTGCGCGCTGGCTACGCTGATCGCCATGCCGCTGCATACGCTGTTTGACCTCGCCAATATTGCCATGCTGTTCCTGCTGGCCGTCGTGCTGGCGGCCGTGCGCTATGGTCTCGGCCCCGCGGTCGCCGCATCATTTCTGAACGTCGCTGCTTTCGATTTCTTCTTCGTACCCCCGCGTTTTTCATTCGCGGTGAGCGACGTACAGTATTTGATGGTCTTTTCGGTCATGCTCGCCGTCGGCCTCGTCACCGCCAAGCTGACAGCGGGCCTCAAGTTCCAGGCGCGCGTCGCCAGTCACCGCGAGCAGCGCGTACGGGCGCTCTACGAGATGTCACGTGACCTTTCCGGAGCGCTGATGCCGGAGCAGATCGCGGAAATCTGCGAGCGTTTCGCGGCAACGGGTTTTGGCGCACGCGCCGCCATCGTGCTGGCCGATGACGATAATCGCCTACACGATCCCATCGCTGTTTCCGGCGGCGTATTGACCGTCGACCCAGGCATCTGCCAATGGGTCTTCGACCACGGAGCCGAGGCCGGTTGCGGCACCGATACCCTGGCCGGAAGCCCGCTGCTGTATCTGCCGCTCAAGGCGCCGATGCGCACGCGCGGGGTGCTGGCCCTGGCGCCGCGCCATCCGGGCCGTCTCATGGCGCCCGAGCAACGGCGCCTGCTCGATACCTTTGCCCGGCTGCTCGCCATCGCGCTTGAGCGTCTGCATTACGTGACCGTGGCACAGACGACCACGGTGCAGATGGAATCGGAGCGCTTGCGCAACTCGCTGCTGTCGGCGATCTCCCACGACCTGCGTACTCCGCTTTCGGCCTTGGTCGGACTCGCTGATGCCATGTTCCTGACGCAGCCGGCGCCCACGCCGGAACAGGCCGATATTGCCGCCTCGATGCGCGAAGAGGTGCTGCGCATGCATTCCCAGGTCAACAACCTGCTCGACATGGCGCGTCTGCAAGCCGGCGCGGTCAGGCTCAACCGGCAATGGCAGCCATTGGAAGAAGTCGTTGGCAGTGCGCTCAAGGCGGCAGCCGCTGTTCTCGTACAGCATCGCGTGTCCGTGCACCTGCCCGATGACCTGCCGCTGCTGGAGCTGGATGCCGTACTGATCGAACGGATGTTGGTGAACTTGCTAGACAATGCAGCGAAATACACGTCGCCCGGCTGCGTCATAGAAATCGGCGCGGCGCCCGGCGAGAGTGGCAACATTGACATCTGGGTGGCAGACAATGGCCCTGGTTTGCCGACCGGAAAAGAAGAACAAATCTTCAAAAAATTCGAGCGCGGCAAGAAGGAAAGCGCCATACCAGGTGTCGGCCTTGGACTGGCCATCTGCCGCGCCATCATCGAGGCGCATGGCGGCAACATCCATGCTGAAAACCGTCGCGATGGAGGCGCACGCCTGGTATTCTCGTTGCCGCGCGGACATCCCCCGATCGTGGAAGTTGACGAGGATGGCGCAATTGCCGGCGAAATTCAGCGATGACCGAATCAACCCCAGTTGTTATTGTGGTCGAGGATGAGGCGAAGATTCGCCGCTTCGTCAGAATGTCGCTGGAGTCAGCGGGCTGTCAGGTATTCGAGGCGGACTCCGTCCAGCGCGGCCTCATCGAAACCGGTACACGCAAGCCGGACATGATGGTACTTGACCTGGGTCTGCCGGATGGTGATGGTCTGGAACTCATCCGAGATTTGCGAACCTGGTCGGATATTCCGGTCATCGTTCTTTCCGCACGTACTGCGGAAGCCGACAAGGTCGAAGCACTCGACGCAGGGGCCGATGATTACCTCATCAAGCCCTTCGGCACAGCCGAATTGCTGGCGCGCGTTCGCGCACAATTGCGACGCCGTACGCGCGTTCCTGGTTCCAGCAAGAGCGTCATCGAGTTCGGCAAGATCCGGATTGATTTCAGCCGCCGTGTGGTCGAGCGTGCAGGAGCACCACTGCACCTGACTCCGGTCGAGTACCGATTGCTGGCATATCTCACGAGCAACGCCGATTGTGTGCTGACACATCGGCAATTGCTGAAGAACGTCTGGGGGCCGGCACACGCTGAAGACAATCACTATGTGCGGGTATATATGGCCCACTTGCGCAAGAAGATAGAAGACGATCCCTCGCAACCCAAACACATTCTCACCGAGGCAGGCGTTGGGTATCGCTTCGTCATCTAGTAGCACAGCCAACGCCATCTCGGCGATGTTCAGCCAACGGACATGCCTCGAGGTGGAGTTACGAAAAAATCTATAATTGGACATGGGAAAATTGCTGCTGGCACCAATGGAGGGTCTGGTCGACGACATTCTGCGCGACGTTCTGACGCGTGCCGGCACTTACGATCTGGCGGTGAGCGAGTTCATCCGCGTGTCGGGCAGCCTGTTGCCGATTCGGGCTTTCCGCCGCATCTGTCCCGAACTTTCGCATGCCAGCCGCACCCGAGCGGGTACCCCAGTGGTCGTGCAGCTGCTGGGGAGTGACCCGGCCTGTCTGGCCGAGAACGCGGCGCAACTGGTCGAGCTGTCACCGGCAGGAATTGATCTCAACTTTGGTTGCCCGGCGCCAACGGTCAACCGTCACGGCGGCGGCGCTTCCTTGCTCGCCAATCCCGATCAGATGTTCCGCATCGCTGCTGCTGTCAGGCGTGCGATCCCGCAGGCCATCCCATTCAGCGCCAAGATGCGGCTCGGAATCAGCGACACGGCGAGGACGCTGGATTGCGCACGGGCGCTGGCGGCGGGCGGCATTGTATCGCTGGTGGTGCATGCACGCACAAAAACCGAGGCTTATCGACCGCCAGCACACTGGGAATGGGTGGCGCGCATCAGCGAGGTCGTACAGCTGCCGGTGGTTGCCAACGGTGAGGTCTGGACAACCGATGACCATTGCCGCTGCTGTGCGGTGAGCACCCGCCAGGATGTGATGATCGGACGTGGTGCGGTCGCCGATCCCTTTCTCGCCGAGCGCATTCGTGCGCTGTCGGTAGGTATGGTGATCGCCACCGATCGTTCGCACGACTGGTGCCGACTGCTGCCGCTACTGGCTTCATTCTGGCAGCAGGTCTGTGCCAAAGTCTCGGCACGCCATGCGCCAGGTCGCCTCAAGCTCTGGCTGGGGGCGCTGCGGCGGAATTTCGTCCAGGCCGAGGCGCTGTTCATTGCGGTTCGGTCGCGACGCAGCGTTGCTGAAGTCACGCGCGAGCTGCTGCGACATGGCGTGCCGGTGCTGCCAGCGATCGATTATTGTGAAAGTCGCGTCAGCGACTCACGACCCCTCCCTCTCCACTTGCGGGAGAGGGAACGGGGGTGAGAAACGGTCATGGCGTTCATCATCCGCTGTGTCTCGATTTGCGATGACCGTTAGGGCCACTCGATGTACGGCAACTCCCGCATTCCTGCAAGCACCCAGACCGACATTCACCCGCATCTGTCGATGCTGCTCGCTCGTCATGCCAGCACCTCTTTTCTCAAACCGTACGCCGACTACAATCGCGCCGCATTCACGGCGAGCCTGGAACGTTACCAGCGTGTGGCAGCAGGGAGGCCGTTGATCCTCGATTCGTGCTGCGGGGTTGGAGAGAGCAGCCGGATTCTTGCCAGGGCATTTCCGGACCATTACGTGATCGGAGTGGACCAGTCGGCAGTGCGGTTGGCACGCGGACAACGCTGCCAGCAGGAGGGTTTCGGGTGGCCGGCCAATCTCGATCTGGTGCGTGCCGACGTCGTCGATTACTGGCGTTTGCTACACGCGGCGGGTATTCGGCTCAATCGTCACTACCTTCTTTATCCCAATCCCTGGCCGAAGATCACCCAACTGCGCCGACGTTGGCATGGCCATCCGGTTTTTCCGGCGCTGCTCGGGCTTGGCGGGGTGCTTGAGTGCCGGAGCAACTGGCCGGTCTATTTGTCGGAATTCTGCTTTGCGTTGCAGCAGATGACACAACACGCGGCGGTGTTCGAGCCGTACCTTCCGGATCCGCCGATGACCCCGTTCGAACGCAAATACTTGGCTTCCGGCCATCGCCTGTACCGTACCCGCATCGATCTGGTTTGAGACCGTTTGTGCAGACCGCGGTCCGAAATCGCCTGATCGCCGCATTGTGGAGACGAGCACAACCATCGTAGAATAGAGGCCTTGGCGGGCGTCGTATAATGGTAATACCCTAGCTTCCCAAGCTAGAGCCGAGGGTTCGATTCCCTTCGCCCGCTCCACTCGTTTCAAGAGCTTCCACTTAAATCCAATGGATATGGCTTCTCTGGAAGTGGTGGAACTTTTTCGTTGCAAGTTGGCGATAAATATCCCGATAACTATCCCTTAGTTCGGTGTACGTACGCGTATCGGTCAACGAAAAACGGGCTATCCCCCGCGACAGCATGGATGGCCCGTGTGCTTGCCGGAATGATCAGGAACGGTCGGCGTTCCTCGGCAGAACATCCGGCTCCCGAAGCCTACTTCCAGTCACCCCGCAGGCCGGCAACAATCTCCTGCAGATGCTCGGGGGTTGCCGCCGCTGGGGCGACCGCCGTACCGACGACCAGCGCGATCTTCGAGAACAGGCCGCGGCGCAGAGGCTTGCTCATCGCTGGCCCGTCCTTGCGGCTGAAAAAGCTGCCCCACAGACCCTGCAGAGCCATCGGAATGATCGGCACCGGCGTACGTCCGACGATGCGCTGCACGCCTGGGCGAAATGGATAAAGATCGCCACTGTCGGTGATCCTGCCTTCCGGGAAAATCGCCACCAGTTCGCCTGCCGCGAGGGCACTCGCCACCTCTTCGAAAGCTGCTTCCATCATGACCGCATCGTCCCTGGCCGGGGCAATCGGGATGGCGCGCATATGGCGGAAGATCAGGCTGATCACCGGCATGCGGTAAATGCGGTAATCCATGACGAAACGGATCGGCCGCCGGCTTGCCGCCGCGATGACGATCGGGTCAACAAAGCTGACGTGGTTGCACACCAGCACCGCCGCCCCCTCCTCCGGGATGTTCTGCAGCCCGCGCTGCTGCAGGCGGTACACCGAGTGCACCAGCAGCCAGGCAATGAAGCGCAGCATGAACTCGGGTACCAGGCTGTAGATATAGACCGCCACCACAGCATTGCACAGCGCGGCAACGCCGAACAGCGCAGGAATCGAAAGTCCATCGCCGAGCAGTCCGGCGGCGGCCAGTGCGCCGCAGACCATGAACAGCGCGTTCAGGATGTTGTTCGCGGCGATGATCCGTGCCCGCTGCTCAGGTGCGCTGCGCAACTGGATCAGGGCATACAGCGGCACGATGAAAAAACCGCCGAACAGACCGAGTGCAAACAGGTCGAAGAGTACCCGCCAGGTGTGGTGCAGGGCGAGCAGGTTGGCGAGCGACAACGGCGCCCCGATCGGCAGCAGTGCCGGTGAAGCGAAGGCCAGGTCGATGCCGAAGAGCGTCAGACCGATCGAACCAAAAGGCACCAGACCGATTTCAACGTGCCCGGCAGACAAGCGCTCGCAGAGCAGTGACCCGAAACCGATGCCGATCGTGAAGATCGCCAGCAACAAGGTCACCGAGGTCTCGCTGCCCCCGAGCACGTTCTTCGCATAGGCTGGAAACTGCGCGAGGAACAGTGCGCCGTATAGCCAGAACCAGGAAATCCCGAGAATCGACAGAAAGACCGTCCGGTTCTGACGGGCAAAGCCGATGTTGCGCCAAGTCTCGGATAACGGATTGAGGCTGACGACCAGTTCCGGGACCGGTGCCGGCGCTGCCGGGATGCCACGGCTGCACAGATAACCCAAGACCGCGATCACCAGCCCCGCGATGGCCACCCATCCGGGATGCCCGGCCACGCCGGCAAGCAGGCCGCCGGCCAGGGTGCCGATCAGGATGGCCACGAAAGTGCCGGCCTCGACCAGCGCGTTACCTCCGACGAGTTCATCTTCGCGCAGGTGCTGCGGCAGGATCGCGTATTTGACAGGCCCGAACAGCGATGAATGCAGGCCAAGCAGAAACAATGCGCTCAATAGTACCGCCAGGCTGTGCGTCGAAAAGCCGAACAGAGCAACGCCCATGATGACAATTTCAAGCAGCTTCACCAGCCGCGCCAGCTTCGCCTTGTCGTACTTGTCGGCAAGTTGCCCGGCAGTGGCCGAAAACAGGAAAAACGGCAGGATGAAGATGCCGGCGGCAAGATTGGTCAACACCTCCGGCGCCAGCGTCGTCCAGTTCACCGCCTGAAAGGTGAGCAACACGATCAGCGCATTCTTGAACAGATTGTCGTTGAATGCCCCAAGAAACTGTGTAGCAAAAAAAGGGGCAAAGCGGCGAGTGTTGAGCAGAGCAAACTGGGAACTCATGCAGTCTTCCTAAAATGGGTGACCAGACAGGCCGCACACGGCCGACAGCTTGGCGGCCCGCAACCAAACCCCGAAACATCCTCCCGTCTCAGTCCTTCGTTTGAGCCGACGCGACGGGGATTCCCCCATGCGGACAGCCAATAGTTTTACCGCCGCCACCAGGCCAGATCGCGGCGCCGGACCTTGCCATTGGCGGTGCGCGGCAGACCGTCGGTGAAGATGACCTCGCGTGGACATTTGTAGGCCGCCAGATGTTCGTGGGCGTAAGCCAGCAGCGGTGCGGCGTCGAGCCCGTCGGGCTCGTCGGGATCGCGCGGCACCACGAAGGCGGCGATCACGCTGACCCCCTCGCGCACCCTAAGCTCGGTCACCGCCACTTCGGCCACCGCCGGGTGCTTGCTCAGGCAATGCTCCACCTCCAATGGCGACACCCGGTAGCCCATGGCGTTCATCATGTCGTCATTGCGACCATGATAGATCAGGTAGCCGTCAGCGTCGAAATGTACCAGGTCGCCACCGATGAACCACTCTCCCCGATAGACCAGTTCCTCCTCGTCCGGTCGCTTCCAGTAGCCGAGCATCAGGCCGGGATCGCTGCGATGCACCGCCAGCAGCCCGGTCTCACCCGGCGACAAGGGTTCTTCCCCCTCCTCGACCGGCAGCACCACCACGCAACGGCCCTGCTGGGGCTTGCCCGAGCTGCCCGGCCGTACCCCTACGCTGGGCGACGAGGAAATGTAGGTCGAGCATTCGCTCATCCCCAAAGCCTCGTACAGTTCCTTGCCGGTCGTCGTCCGCCACTGTTCGAGCAAAGCGCTGCCCAGTGCCTCGCCGGCGGTCAAGCCATGGCGCAAGCTCGACAGATCGAATGCGCGCAGATCGTTGTACTTCAGAATCTGCCGATACAGCCCTGGCACAGCCGCAAACAGGGTAGCCTGGAATTTCTCCATGAGCATCGGCCAGACCGTGATATCGCGAGGCCCGTTGTAGAGCACCGCGGTCGCGCCGTTGGCCCACGGATCGGTCAGACCGACCCCCAGCGTATAGGTCCAGTTGAACGCCCCGGTGTGCAGGACCACATCATCTTGGCGGATATCATACCAGCCTTGGTACATCGGTCGTCGTCCCCAGGCCGAGCGCTGGGCGTGCAACACGCCTTTGGGCTGGCCGGTGGTGCCGGAGGTGTAAATCAGAAAGGCCGGGTCGGCGGCGGCGGTATCGGCGTAATCGACGGCATCGTGGTGGGTTCGCAAGCGCGCAATGTCGGCGGGAGTCAACACGCGCACGTCCGGCGGTGGATGGATGGCCAACTCTTCCGACATGGCGACCATCTCGGCACCGGCATCTGCCAGCAGAAAATCCGCCTCCTCCTCGGTCAGTTGCGCTGAGGACGGCAACGGCACGCAACCGGCAGCAATCGCGCCGAAGAACAGCAGGGCGTAATCGCTGGTATTGCCCATGCGGATCATCAGCCGCGCTCCCGGGTCAAGGCCCCATGCACGCAGCCCAGCCGCCACTTGCCGGACGGTCTCGTCCAGTTGCCTGTAAGTCCAGCATTCGGCCCGTTCGGGCAGAGCCTTGGCGTCTGACACCACGACCAGTGCCACCTTATCCGGGGTATCGCGCGCGGCTGCCGCCAGACAGTAGCGCGCCATGTTGAAGCGTGTCGGCGGCAACTGGCCTGTGTAATGCCACCTATTTCTCACCATTCACCTTTACTTCCAGAAATCCGGCAGGAACAGCTACGGAGGGAGATTGCAAAGCACATCGTCAGCCCCCTCCGGGCATGGATGGCCAAGCCAGCATGGCCACAGCGCCGATCAGCGCGCAGGGAAAGCGCTGCAGGTGAACCGTATACTATCCAATAATCAATGATGATGGCAGTATCTATGCGACACCGGGATCAGCACTCCGGGGGAAACGGGGTCCATGGGAAGTCCGTTCTAGCGCGGGAGAACGGGGCCAGTTCCCGGTTGCGGCTTGACAATGGCGTGTAACTGGTCGGCACCTGACGACTTGAAACCGGATGTGTGATCAGCGAACTCAACCATCCGCTTGAGAACTGGACATGAACATCACACCCGAACGATACGCACGCTGTCGGTGCTGCCGGCACGCGGCCCGGCCGAGCCGAATACCAGTGCCACGAGATCGCCGTCACGGACGATGCCGGCAGCGCGCGCAGCGGCAATCGAGAGTCGCAGTTGCTCGCCACGGTCGGCATTCTCGGCGATCAGCAGTGGCTGCACACCCCATACCAGCGAGAGGCCACCCAGTACCGGCATGCCGTGTGAAATGCCGGCAATCGGGACCGTCGGTCGGAATGCCGCGACGCGATGGGCGGTATCCCCGCTGCGCGTTGGGCAAAGGATCGCGGCAACGCCGAGGTCTTCCGCTGCTTGCACCGCAGCGTGCGCCACCGCCCAAGCGACGCGGTCGGAGTCGGCGCCAACACTGGCGGCGGGATCGACACGCTGGCGCGGCCAGCCCTCGGCCGATTCGGCGACTTCACTCATCATGCGCACGGCTTCGTTCGGAAACAGGCCGACGGCGGTTTCTTCCGAGAGCATCAAGGCGTCGGTGCCATCGAGTACCGCGTTGGCCACGTCGTTCACTTCGGCACGCGTCGGTAACGGTGAGCGGGTCATCGACTCGAGCATCTGGGTGGCGGTGATCACCGGTTTGCCCGCCAAGTTGCAGAGACGGATGATCTCCTTCTGGAGCAAGGGCACTCGTCGTGCCGGCATCTGGATGCCGAGGTCGCCACGCGCGACCATGACCGCATCGGCAGCGTTGATGATGCCAGCAAGGTTGTCAACCGCCATTGCCGTCTCGATCTTGGGCACCAATGCCGGCCGCAGGCCACGCTTTGGAAGCTTGCTGCGCACCCTCTCGACGTCTTCTGCCCTGCGCACGAACGAGAGTCCGACAAAGTCCACCTTGGCGGCAATCGCCATCTCGAGTGCACGTGCATCGCGCGCTGTAAACGGCTCGACGTGACCTTCGGCACGCGGCAGGTGCATTCCTTTGCGCGAGCGCAGCATGCCACCGCGAACGACTTCGGTGCGCACGTCGTTGCCGACCGATTCTAGCACGCGCAGAACGATCTCACCGTCGGCGAGGTAGATGTCATCACCGTGACGCGCCCAATGCGCCAGGTCGGGCAAGGTCGTAGCGACATGTAAGGCATCCCCCTTGCCGTCGTCGCGGTCAGTGAGCATGAATTCCTGACCGGTCGCGAGTTCTACCGCATCGCCGAGCACCACACCGCTACGAATTTTCGGGCCAGGTAAGTCAACCAGCACCCCGACGGTGCGCCCGAGAAGCTGCGCCAGTTCACGCACCTGACGAGCATTATTGCTATGCGTTTGCATGTCGGCGTGCGCAGCGTTGAGCCGCACCACGTCGGTGCCAGCTGCGAGTAGCTGCCGCATGGACTCCGGCGAAGTGGTGGCTGGGCCAACCGTCGCCACAATCTTGGTTCGACGCATCAGGTCTCCTCAATCCTTTGAAAGGAGCGATTCTTCCGCATACCAACGCTTGAGATTTTGATCCAGCGCAAGTTTCGCCGCGATCCCGGGGGAAACACCCCAGCCGGCTTGGCGATGCCTGAAACCTTTGTCGTGCGTGCGTAGGTCGGGAAGTGGGAGTTCATCGGACTCAAGGGAATATCACTGCAGGAGGGAAATTGGCGACAAATTCGAGAACTCACCAAGCATCCTCTATGCCCATCGGGCGCATTCCGGCGTGCACGCCGGAATGCGCCGGACCAAGGAGGGAAAACGGTCATGACTTGCATGATCCGGGGTGTTTGATGATGTCATGACCGTTAGGTACGACTCCACTCTGAAGTGGTACGCTGCTCCGGCAAGGCCATTCAGGCGGAAGAGGCTGCTTCGCCCTTTGGACCTTGAGGTCCTGCCGGCCCCCTGGGACCAGCCGCTCCCTGAGCACCTTTGGCTCCTGGCGCACCCTGCGGCCCCGTGGCGCCCTCTTCACCCCGAGGTCCGCTGGGACCCATCGGTCCAGGGTCGCCTTTGAGGCCTGCCGGACCAGGGTCGCCCTTGGGTCCTCTTGGTCCAGGCTTGCCCTGCGGCCCCGCTTCGCCCTGCGGCCCTGCCGGGCCTTCCTTCAGACTAAGTTGTGCGCACTGCTCCTCCAACGCGGCAACGCGATTCTGCAGCAACTGCAATGGATCGACAGTTGCTGTCTGTGGCTTCTTTGCGTCCGCCTTAGCGGACTTATTCTTTTTCGACAATGTGGGTCTCCTCTCGTAATAGTGTGCGCGGAGTCACGCGACCGATAAACTCCGAGCATAGTAATACGCGCAAAGAAAAGGCCAGTCAATGGGCATATGAGTTGGTATAGCTCCGTGATATCGTGAAAACTGCCGGAAGGCCTCTAACGGTCATGACTTTTTCAGCCCCCCCGATCATGAAAGTCATGATCGTTTCCCTCCCTCTTGCCGGGCGGATTCAGGCTGGCACACCTGAATATCGCTTTCTGGGTACGGCGCATGCGGCGTGGAGCAGTGCTTTGCGAAACCCCGCCTTCGCCCACGCGAGGGAGAGAGGAGATTCGTGAGTCGCTGACGCGGCTTTCACATTAACGCAATTTCTGATCCACCCATCCTGTCAGCTCCGCGCTCAAGGTCCCGGCGGCCTTTGCCATGTGCAGGGCATCACGCGCCTCGGTTGAATGTCCCTCGGCCTCCAGCGCCAAAGCCAGACCCAGCCACCAGCGGCCATCTCCGGGTGCCAGCCGGGTTGCCACCCCATAATGTTCGGCCGCTTCCTTGTGGCGCCCGAGCCGTTGCAGGACATGTGCCGTGACTCCCTGATAATCGGCGTTATTTCCTGCAGCCGGAAGCGAATGATGAAGTGTTTGCCAGGCGCTGGCGAGATCCCCTCGATCGATCTGCAAACGTGCCAGAGTCATTGCCCAGCCGACCTGCTCCGGCTGCACGAGCAATCCTTCCTGCAATACCTGAACCGCTTCATCAGGCCGTGTGGCTTCAAGCAGGAGCCTGACCAGCACCTGTCGGGATGCTGAATGAGAACCGTCCAGTCGCAGCACCTTATGCAAACCCTCCATGGCTTCAGCAAGCGCTCCCTGATTGAGTAAGGCTATGGCCTTGCGGTACTCGGTCTCGGAACGGTCAGGTGACGAAACAAAGGGATCGGTTTTCTCGATGATCGGAATTCTGGCTGATCTGGCCCCCCCCTGCGGCGATAGCCACGAAAATGCAGGCAAAGCTTGCTCGATTGCGGCAACCTTGCTGCGGTCAGCAGCGAATCCAGTCTCTGGCACAATAGAAGCTGCAGGAGGTTTCGCTTCGCTCTGCTGCGCTGGCAGCCATTCCGAGAAGTAGGCGCTCCTCTGCGGACTGCCATTCATTGCCGCCAATCCTGTCGGGACCGCCGGACCAGCTTCAGGATTTTTCGGAGGTTCGTCCACAAGCGGTACAAGCGGTGGCGGAGAAGCCGCCGTCACCGCTGCCGGTGCGGGCACAAACGGCGGTACCCCTGACGAGGGGAACGGCGCTGCCTGCCGCACCTCCCAGAAATGAAAGGCCAGCCCGCCAGCCAGAAAAGCCAGCAAAAGCATTCCCAGGAGCAGCGGCAGACGTGAAGACTGTGACCTAGGCAGAGGACGCACGGCATTCGGCAGGATGCCGTCCACGCCCTGGGCTGCTCTGCGCTCATCAAGATCCTGCAGCATCTGGTTGAGCAGACTCATTGACATCCCATCGACATGATTATCCCCAAAACCATCCGAGGCGGCGCGCGCCCTCGGTATCCCTGCGTGCTATCCTGATGTGGCGCACCTTGACCAACTGGCGACCCTCGCCAAAAACCGACAGCAGTGACTTATGTGCCAGAATGTTGATCAGCCGTGGCGTTCCTCCACTGGCCCGATACAGTGCTCGTATTGCCGCGAGGGTGAACAGACCCTCGCCCCGGTAACCGGCGACCCGCAGGCGGTGCGCCAGATAGTTCCCGATCTCGCTGTTTTTCAGCCCTCCCAGGCGGTAGTGAAAAGCAATCCGCTGGAGCAGTTGTCGTACTTCCGGACGGTGCAGCTTGTCATCCAGTTCCGGTTGACCGAAGAGGGCGATCTGCAACAGCTTGCATTTCTCGGTTTCTAGGTTCGACAACAGGCGCAAGGCTTCCAACGATTCAAGCGGCATCGCCTGCGCTTCGTCGATACAGACGACAACGCGTTTATTCATTTGCGCATGCGCGAGCAGCAGATGGTTGATCCGCCGTATCAGATGATACTGATCCAGGCCACCGGCGTCATCGATGCCCAACTCCTCGGCCAGCGCCAGAAACAGGGTATTCGGCGCCAGATTGGGATTGGGCAGATACGCACTCACCCAGCTTTGGTCGAGCGTCTGCAACAGCCGACGACAGAGCAATGTCTTCCCGGTCCCGACTTCGCCGGTGATCTTGACGAACCCCTCTCCCGCGTTCAGTGCCAACAGCAGGGTGTTGAGCGCTTCCTGATGATGCTGGACCGAATAGGCAAAGCCGGTATCCGGGGTGATCCCGAAGGGCAGCTCGGTGAAGCCGAAATGATTCAGATACAACGCCGGATCCGGGGTGACGACATCATTACTGGCCGGCTTGTGGTCGGGCAAGGCGCGGATCAAGTTGCTGAATTCGACCCTGGGTCTCGATCAAGTCATCCTTCCAGCCTGAGTCATTGCGGATGATTGTGGGCTTGATGAGAATGACCAGTTCGCGTTTCCTCAGATGGCTGTCACGCGTTCCGAACAATAATCCCCAGGTCGATGAAGTGGTCGTACCGGGAAAGCCGTTGGCGTCTGACACCTGTTCCTGCTTCATCAAGCCGCCGATGGCGACGATGTTTCCGTCCTGCACCCGCACCACGCTATCGGTTTCATTGACCGCACTATTGGCCAACGGCAGCGTAAACACGCCCAGTGTGCCGAGGTCGATGACTTTCTGCTTCTCCTTCACCAGGCTGATCGATGGGTGAATATGCAGGACGATATTGTTCTCGCCATCGATCTGAGGTGTGACGTCCAGGGCAATGCCCGAGAAGAAAGGCTGCAGGGTAATGTTCGGCGTGGTCACGTTACTGTTTCCGGTCGAAGTGACCGTAGAACTCACATTGGTGACAAAGAATTCGTCGATGCCGACCTTGAGCACCGCTTTCTGATTGTTGATGCTGGCAATTCGCGGGCTCGACAACACCTGAACATTGCCCTGGGTTTCCAGAAAATTCAGCAGCGCCGCAAAGTTGGCGCTCTGAAAGGCCAGTCCGAAAAAACCGTTTCCCAGTCTGGTCGTGGCAGCAATCCCGCCAGCCCCGGGCAGAATACCCACGCCATTGCCGAAGATGGCCCCCACTCCGTTTTGCACTACATTCGACGCATCGAATCCTGCCCTGTTGGGGGTGTTCAGCACCGTTCCCGGCTGAACCGCCCCATAAGCAAAACGGTTGTTGCTGCCACCAAAATGGTTCCAGTTAACACCGGATTGGAACTCTTGGTTCAGTTCCACCTCGATGATCTTGGCTTCCAGCATCACCTGCCGCTCGACGATCAGTTGGGTAATGCGCAAGAAGTTCTCGACCGATCGAATTTCAGCCGGAAAAGCCTTGACCAGAACCACCCCGGAACCGGGGCTGACAATCACTGCACGTCCGTCCTGGGAACCGACCATGCTGGTCAGCGCATTGGTCAGATCATGCCAGAAGTCGCTGGTCTGTGTCGTCGAGATGTGGCTGCTCGGAGGCGTCGAGCCTGATCCCGTTGCTGATGTCCCTGCCGGCACGACAGGAGCGGGGCTTGCGGTGGTCGGATAGGAGGAGCCTGTGTTCTGTGGCTGATTGGTGGCCACCGAGCTCGAGATCACCCGCAGGTCGGACTGTCCCTGACGTTTCCCGGCAAGATAGTTGATCCGGAAGATACGCGTCTGGATCGTGTTGGGCTGAATATAGATGCGCGTTCCCTGGAACTTGAACTCGTAACCATACAGCTCCCGCAGCGTTTCCAGTGCTTCGCGCACCGTCACGTTTTTCAGGCGTACCGTCACGTTGCCGCTCACCTCTGGTGATACCAGCATGCTGTAAGGCGTGTTGCTGACCAGAGCCATGAATACCTGACTGGCAGGCGCGTTGACCAGGGCCAGATCAAAACGCGGCTCAACATTTTTCGCCGAATCAGGAAGGTCCAGCTGCAATGGCGGCAACATCGCCTGACTCAGCGCTTCGTCCATCCCCTTCGATCGGGCGCCCACGGCGCTCTGCATTTCCTGGCCGATCCGGTCAAAGGTGCTGCTGGCTCCAGGCGCTTTCTGGTTGATGGCGCAGCCGGCAAGCAGCAGTGCGACTGGCATGGCTAGCAGAATCAATCTGGAGTTCACGGCTTTTTCCCACTGGGTGCACCCTTGGCAGCAGGCGCGGTGACTGTCATCTTTTCGATGCCCGGCGTCAGCAACAAACGTTCGATACCGGCAGGCCCCTCGAGAACGGCTTCCCATTCGGTCAGTCTGATCAGGCGACGCTCGCCGTACCGCTGGCCGAGCCTGACCTGCTGCCCCCCGATCAGGGCAGTCGGTTTGCCCTGCTTCGGGATCATGACCGACTGCAACACCGGGCTGGTCACCTCCCCAGCCTCCGGCGTGTCCGCAGAGAGCCCAGGTGGCGGACGTGTCGGGTCCGACAGCGCCTGTGCCAGCGCAGGAAAAACTGCCAGAAGCGATGTCAACAGGACGACCAGGCGATTCATACGATCAGCCATGCCCGATCCAGACTGAGGGTGAATACGGTCAGCGTCAGCACCAGCCGGGGGTGCCGTTCGGCAGCCAGGATGGCGCTGCTCCACAGCAATTTCCGCCTGACCTGCTCCAGCCGCTCAAGATACGCTGCCAACTGCAGATAGCTGCCTTCCAGTTTGATTTCGACGCCATGCTTGAAGAGAACGGCATGCTTCGGCTTCCCTGCCGACTTTGCCGCTTCGTTTTCCTCGGCCCTGTCCGTCTTGTCCAGCAATGGGGCAACCGGCAGAGTTTTCAGACTGAGCAGACGCAAGCCGGTGTTGCGCCCGAGCATGTCTTCGAGTAATCCGGGCATGCGCTGCGCCGGCACCAGCGAACTTTCCATGATTTCAAGGCGACCGGCCATTTCTTCCAGTTGTCTTCTCAGATCGTCGACTTCGGCACGGGCGATGGCATCCGGGTCCTGTGCGGACGATTGCAATGCCGCCATCTGCGCCTGCAGGCCGGATATCTGTGCGCGCTGTTCGGCGATATGGCGATCTGCCCATTGCGAACGCTGCAGCGCCGGCTCGATGACCAGACTGTAGGCAAGCAGCACCATGCCACCGAGCACGGCAACCGCAATCAGCCAACGCTCGCGCCATTGCAGCGCATCATAGCGGGCAGCCAGTTTGAGCCATGGTTCCTTCATCGATTCACCGTTTCATACCCGCCTCGGCATTGCCGACATTTGCCGAGCGAAGAACGAACTCGACCAAATGGGGCAATTTTGGAACCGACCTGGGCTGAACTTCCGCACGCAGGGATTTTTCAGACAAACGGGACTCGCCAGCCTGCTCCGGTGCCGGTTGCTCCGGATCAAGCTCCCGCATTTCTAGTGCCGCGAAATGACGCCCCTGAAATACAGGCTCGCGACTCAGGCGCTGTACATAAACCGGTAACTTCGCCGGATCAAGCAGGCGTCCCTGAATTTCGATTTCCCCGTTTCCCGTCACCCGAAATCCCGTGAGCCATAAATCGGTTTGCGATTGCCGCGCGAATCCGGTCATCAAACCGGAAAATCCATCGGTTTTGCCCAGCTTGCCCGAATCCAGGACCTCGATGACTTCCCTGGAAGCGGCCAGCATGGCTTTCGTGCTTTCCCGTTCGGCGATCAGTCCCGCCGAGACCTGTCGCTGCGCAAACAGCTTGATGGATGCCTTCAATCGCTCCTGTTCCTCGGTCAACTGCTGCTGTGCGGCCAGGGCAGCAGCCGATTTGCGGTTGGCTTCCGAGCGGACCCATAGCGACAGCGCCGTCATCAGCACCAGCAAGGCCAGGACGCAAATCCCGAGATTACGCCCTGTGGCCAGTTCGTGACGGGGTCGCAAGCGTGCTTCGTAGAGGTTGATCTGCTGATTCACGCCGATCCCTCTCCGGTACGCAATGCGGCACCAATCGCCAGGAGATGCCTTGCCTGATACTGGAGGTCGTTTAGGTGATCTCCGCCACTCCTTATACCAAGCAAGCCGGTCGGATCAAGATGTCCCACTTGGGTAGAAGCGGGTTTCGTTCCAGTCTGG